>JAPLTR010000927.1 GCA_026398065.1 Verrucomicrobiota bacterium
ACGCCGGCGGAGGTGAAGGAAGTCGTCTTTCGCAACGGCGTGGTGTACCGCGCGGACCTGCCGCCGGAGAAGAAGTGAGGGCGCGGCTGGCGAGCGTGATTCTCGGGGCGGTGCTGGCGGGGTGCGCGTCGTCGTCGACGCAGACGCGGCGGATCGACCGGTACCGGAGCGACTATGAGAGCTGGCCGCTGGAGACGCGGCAGGCGGTGCTCGACGGCAAGGTGGAGCTGGACATGACCCCGACGATGGTGCGCGTGGCCCTCGGCGAGCCGGGCGAGATCGTCCAGCGGATGGTGGCCGGCCGGCCGGAGACGGTGTGGATCTACACGAAGGCCGAGACGGTGGCGCCGGCGGCGCCGCAGCCGGCCAGCCCCTCGCAGCCGACGCGGACGGCGGCGATCAACGGGAGCAACGCCGGCGCGGGCGTCTCGCTGCCGACGGTGGTGTACCGCGACCGGGAGATCGCGTTTTTCGACGGGCTGGTCTGCCGGGTGGACCGGCCGCTGTGAGGGGGCGGGGGGGACGGAAATGTTTTTGACCGCGGATGGCGCGGAGGGCGCGGATAAAGGCGGGCGCGGAGGAGGTGCCAGGCGGGGCGGACGATGGATCGCGCAGGCGGACGAGGGAGCGGCGCGAATTGTATTGGTGCAGTAGATACGAATTTCGAAGCGGTTCCTTGAAAGTCAAAAAGTCAGAGAAGGGAGAAGCGGATCGTCGGAACGACGACGGATGCAGGCGGATGGATCGCCACGTCGCTGCGCTCCTCGCGATGACAGGCGGGTGTGAAGTAGCCGCTTGGGTTAGCGAGCGGTGGTCCTCCGCACGCCAAGGCGTGCGGCTACCAAGGCTGGGGTCCGTTGGTCCGTGAGCGCACCGGTCAAGGTGCGGGCGAGCCACCGCACGCTAACGCGTGCGGCTACCGGCAAAAGGCGATGGGGCGGTCACTGGCCGAGCTGCTTGTAGTCGAGCACGGTGTGGCTGATGAAGCCGGTGGCGAGGGCGGTGCGGTCGGTGAGGGGCGAGGGCGGCGAGAGGTCGTCGCCGAGGCGGAAGATGAGGCGGTGCGTGCCGTCGTCGGCGGCGGGGCTGAAGAGGCCGGGCACGACGACGCGCGCGGGGACGGTGCGGCGGACCTCGGTGTCGGGGCGGCAGGGGAGGGGGAAGTTGATGTTGTGGACGATGAACTCGCGCGGGGGCGTGGCGGCGAGCCAGCCGGGGACGAGGCGCGCGGCGTGCTGGGCGGAGACCCGGAGGATGGCGTGGAGATCGGCGTCGGGGATGTCGCCCGCGGCCTTGAGTCGTTCGTAGATCTCGCTCGTGAGGTCCTGCGAGAGGGCGGCGGAGGGCAGGCCGTGGAGCGCGCCCTCCCAGGCGCCGCCGATGGTGCCGCTGGCGATGATGAAGCCGAGGCTGGCGTTGAGGCCGATGTTGATGCCGCTGAGGACGGCGTCGGGTTTCAGCTCGGCGGGGAGGAGGTGGTCGAGGGCGATGTTGACGCAGTCGCTGGGGGTGCCGTCGACGACCCACGTGGCGCAGCCGAGGCCGTGGTCGGCGGCGGTGGCGTGGACGGGGCGGGCGCGGGACTTGGCGGCGCCGATCCAGCTCTGCTCGGTCTTGGGCGCGACGACGGCGACGGTGTGGCCGGCGGCACGGAGGGCGAAGACGAGTTCGTGGAGGAAGACGCTGTGGATGCCGTCGTCGTTGGTGACGAGGAATTTCATGAGACGACCACGAAACACGGAATTTGGTGGAAAGGGAAACCCAAGAAATACTCAGGTGGTCGGACGTCGGCCGAGATCCGGCGGAGCCTGACTGCGGATGGCACGGATTTCATGGATACGAAACCGATGCAAAGGAAGGGGAGCGCGGGAGGCGCTCGGTCGGGGCGCCGTTGGTCCACGGATCGCGGTCCGGCTCTGCGGGCGGGAGCGGTCGGATGGATTGCCACGTCGTCCGCGGCGCGGACTCCTCGCAATGACAGACGGGACCACTGCCCGGCGCATCTAGGATTTGCCTTCGCGCGGGCGTTCTTGTTCGTTCGACGGATGATCCTTCGTGCCCCCCTCTCCGTTGTGTCGGCCGCTTTGCTTTTGACGATGTCTGGCTGTGTCACGGCCCCGTCGGAAAACAGCGAGTCATCGTCGTCGAGTTCGAGCCAGACGAGTTCGACGGAGACAAGCCCGTCGCGGACGACGGCGGAAAGCCGGACGAGCGAGCGGGCGGCGGAGAGCACGACGGCGGCATCGAAGGATGCGGATGCCCCGCGCAGCACGTGGCGGGCGGAGCGCGAGGCGCGCGCGGCGACGGCGAGTGGCGGCGGTGCAGCCTCGGCGTCGGGGTCCTCCAGCGCAAACTCGGGCGATGCGGCGAAGCTGGCCCAGCAGTTGAGCGAGGCCACGAAGGAGCTGGCGACCCTGCGGGCGGCGAACGCCAAGCTGCGCGCGTCGCAGTCCTCGTCGTCGTCCACGTCGCGGGATTCACGGTCGTCGGAACAGGCCGAGTCGGCGGACGAGAAGGCGTTGGGGAGCCTGAAGTCCTACGCGGCGTTCAAGCGCGAGGTGACGGCGATGTTTGCCGAGGTCGAGCGCGTGAAGCAGGAGAACGCGGCGATGAGCGGGAATTTGAAGGTGGCGGTGGAGCAGGCGGACCAGGCGCGGGCGGCGCTGTCGCGGCTCGAGCGGGAGCTGCGGGCCGAGCAGCGGTCGCGCACCGAGGCGGAGCAGACGATCACGCAGTTGCGCGACCAGTTGCGGGCGGTGGCCCGCGCGGTGTCGGCGGCCGGGCTGAGTGTGGACAAGCTGTCCAACGGGGGAGAGTCGTCGGGCGGCGGGCGGCGGTGAGGCGGGGCGGCCTTTCCGGAAGCGTGAGGCTAGATGACCAGCGTGCTGATAGGTATCCTATTGCTCGCGGTGGCCGTCGGCCTAGTCTTGCGCTTCCTGTCTTGGTCGATGAAGTCCGTCCCGGAGCGGGTGTTTCGTGATGGCTATCTCGTCGAACCGGCGGGTCATGGCGGCGGGCTGTTTTATCGGGAATTGGAAGGACGATTGATGGGTTTTCTCCCGGGGCCTCGTGGCGTGTTGCTTGTGCCGAGCCAGGAGCATTGGGAGCGGAATGCGCCTGCGTGGGCGCTAGGCCGACGGACGGAAATCTTGGGCCGGTTAAAGGCGAGTATTCCAGACCTGAGTTTCGCCGAATACGAAAGCGATGCGCAGCAAGATGAATGGTATCGCCGGTATCGGCAGCGCGATGACGGTTACCCGGTGATCTGAGCTGACGGACGAATTGTCCTACGAGGTGCGAAGAGCGCCCGATGCGGCACGAAAAAGCCGGAGCGCGTTTCGGCGGCTCCGGCTTGAAGGGAGGTGCGGCGTAGGGCCGCACCGACGGATTAGAGGCCGGACGCGGCGGGAGCGGCGGGGGCTTCACCGCCACCCTGCTTCTGCGCTTCCATGTCCTTCATCGCGGCCTTGCGCGAGAGGCGGACCTTGCCGGAGCGCTCGTCGATGCCGATGCACTTGACCCAGATCATCTCACCCATCTTGACGACGTCCTCGGTGCGGCGCACGCGGAAGTCGGCGAGTTCGGAGATGTGGCAGAGGCCTTCCTTGCCGGGCGTGCACTCGACGAAGGCGCCGAAGTCCTTGATGCCGGTGACGCGGCCGTTGTAGAGCTTGCCGGCCTCGATCGGGGCGCCGCCGCCACCGCCACCGGGACCGCCGCCGCCGCCACAGAGACCGACGATCACGGCAATGGCGCGGGCCATGGCCTCGCCGTTGTTCGAGTAGATGAAGATCTTGCCGGAGTCGTCGTCGGCGATATCAATCTGCGCGCCGGTCGTCTCGGTGATGCGGCGGATGGTCTTGCCACCGGGCCCGATGAGGAGGCCGATCTTTTCGGGATCGATCTGGATCGTCTGGATGCGAGGCGCGTACTGGCTGAGGCCGGCGCGGGGCGCGGGCAGGGACGCGAGCATGACCTTGAGGATCTCAATGCGGGCGTCGCGGGCCTGGAAGATCGCGGTCTTCGCGATCTCGAAGGGCAGTCCGTGAATCTTGAGGTCGAGCTGGAAGCCCGTGATGCCCTTGGTCGTGCCGGCGAGCTTGAAGTCCATGTCGCCGAAGTGGTCTTCCTCCCCGAGAATGTCGGTGATGGTGGTCCACTTGGTGATGGAGCCATCGGGGCCGTTTTCGGTCATGAGACCGCAGGAGACGCCGGCGACGTGGGAGATGATCGGCACGCCGGAGTCCATGAGGGCGAGGCAGCCGCCGCAAACCGAGGCCATCGAGGTCGAACCGTTGGAGGCCATGATCTCGGAGACGACGCGAATCGAGTAGGGGAACGCATCCTCGGGCGGGAGCACCGGGACGAGCGAGCGCTCGGCCAGGGCACCGTGGCCGATTTCGCGGCGCCCCGGGCCGGTGGTGCGGCCGGTTTCACCGACGGAGAACGGCGGGAAGTTGTAGTGGAGGATGAAGCTCTTCGACGTGGCGCCGCCGGTGAGGCCGTCCATGTCCTGGGCTTCCTTGGTCGGCCCGAGCGTCGTGATGGCGATGTTCTGCGTGTCGCCACGCTGGAACGTCGCGCTGCCGTGCACGCGGGGGAGCACGCCAACGGAGGCGCTCAGCGCGCGGAGCGACTTCGCATCGCGGCCATCGGCGCGGACGCCCTTCTCGAGGACGTTCTTGCGGTAGGCTTTGTACTGCAGGTC
>JAPLTR010000275.1 GCA_026398065.1 Verrucomicrobiota bacterium
GTGTTCAACCTCGTCGGCGAGGCGGGCGGCGACGTCATGCACATCGCCGAGTTCTGCGTGGTGATGATGCTCTTTCTCGTCGGGCTCGAACTTCAGCCCGCCCTGCTCTGGAAATTGCGCCTCCAGCTGGTCGGCCTCGGCGGCCTCCAGGTCTTCGGCACGGCCGCGCTGATCGCCGGCATCGGCGCGGCCCTCGGGCTCGGCTGGCGCCTCCCGTTTGCCGCCGGCCTCATCCTCGCGATGTCCTCGACCGCCATCGTCCTGCAGTCGCTCCAGGAGCGCGGCCAGCTCAAGACCCCCGGCGGCGAATCCTGTTTCGCGGTCCTGCTCTTTCAGGACATCGCCGTCATCCCCGTCCTCGCCCTCCTCCCCCTCCTGGCGCTCGACCCGGAACCCGCCGCACCCGCGCCGGGCGACGCGGCCCACGCGACGGGCGCGATCGCCGGCCTGCCCGGCTGGCAGCAGACGCTCCTCGTCATCGCCGTTGTCGTCGGCCTGATCGTGGCGGGCCGCTATCTCGTCAACCCGATGTTCCGCGTGATTGCGCGCACGCAGATCCGCGAGCTCTTCACCGCCGCGGCCCTGCTCCTCGTGGTGTCGGTTTCGCTGACGATGCAGCTTGTCGGCCTCTCCGCCGCCCTCGGCACCTTCGTCGCGGGCGTCGTCCTCGCCAACAGCGAATACCGCCACGAGCTCGAGGCCGACATCGAGCCGTTCAAGGGCCTCCTGCTCGGCCTCTTCTTCATCACGGTCGGGGCCGAGATCGACTTCGGCCTCCTCCGCGCCTCGCCCGGCCTCATCGCCGGCCTCGTCGTCGCGCTGCTCACGGTCAAGTTCGCCGTCCTCTTCGTCCTCTCCCGTATCTTCAGACTCACCACGCCCGACGGACTCCTCTTCGCCTTCGCCCTCGCGCAGGGCGGCGAGTTCGCCTTCGTTCTCCTTTCGTTCGTGGTCGACCACCACGTCCTCACCTCCGCGCAGGCCGCGCCCCTCACCGCCACCGTCGCGCTGTCGATGGCCGTCACGCCCCTCCTCTTCATCCTCAACGAAAAGGTCGTCCAGCCCCGCTTCGCCCGGCCGAAGCGCGAGCGCGAGGCCGACACCATCGACGCCGCCTCCCAGGAAAACCCCGTCATCATCGCCGGCTTTGGCCGCTTCGGCCACATCGTCGGCCGCCTCCTCCGTGCCAACGGCGTCGGCACCACCGTCCTCGATCTCGACCCCGACCAGGTCGAGATCGTCCGCCGCATCGGCCTCAAGGTCTTCTACGGCGACGCTACCCGCGTCGACCTCCTCCACGCCGCCGGCGCCGCCCGCGCGAAGCTCATTGTCATCGCGATCGACGACGAAATCAAATCCGTCACCCTCGTGGAGACCGTGCAGAAGCACTTCCCCAACCTGAAGATTTTTGTACGCGCCTCCGGCCGCGTGCACGCCTACGAGTTTCAGAAACGCGGCGTGCAGACCTTCTACCGTGAGACGTTCGGCAGCTCCCTCGAACTCGGCGTCGACGTCCTGCGCACCCTCGGTTTCCGCGGCCACCAAGCCGTCCGCGCCGCGCGCATTTTCCGGAAGCACGACGAGGACAGCGTCCGCGAGCTCGCCGAATTCTGGGAGGACGACGACAAGTATTTCAGCGAGGCCCGCAAGCGCATGGAGGCCTTTGACCGCATGTTCGCGTCGGACATCCCCGGCGAGCACCGCAAGGAGGGCGACCGCGCCTGGGACCCCATGCCTCCGCACGACTCCTCGCGCGGGTAGGCCGCCGCCTCGCCGGCACAGCCGGACTATAGCACGCCCTTCAGCGTCGCCATGTCCGCATCGCTCACCACGACGTAGCGGTGCTTCGCATCCATCCAGGTGGCCGCCACGAGCGTGGCGCCCGGGATGAACCGCAGGTTTACGTCCGCCGCGCTGGTCCCGCGCCCGAGGTCTTCGCGCCGCGCCACGAAGACGTGAAATTCCTTTCCGCCGCGTTCGAAGCACACGAGCGACACCTCGTGCCCCTGGAAATCCAGCTTCTTGCAGCCCAGTGCGCGCAGGTCCGCAAACTTCGCCGGCAGCGCCTCGGGCAGCGGCCCGTGCTGCTCCGCGAGCCAGGCCTTCAGCACCCCGACATCGTCGCTGTGCTTCGGCAGGCGAAAGCCCTTGTCCACGAAGTTCACCGCAAATTCCTCCAACGTCCCGCCGCGCACCGGCGACATCCGCCACGCCGTCAGCCCGATGAACAGCGCCACCGCCGCGGCCGCCGCCAGCCACCCCGGCTGCGCCCACCACGCACGCTTCGCCACCGGCAGTCCGCCCGCGGCCTGCTTCGCCGCGCCTTCGCCGCCCGCGTCGCTCACGCGGCCGCCCGCCAGAATCGCCTCGCGCAGGCCCGCCGGCGGTGCGACCTCGCGCAGCTTCGCCGTCATCGCGGCGTCATGCGCCTGTTCGCGCGCGAACCACGCGCCGAGCGCCGGGTCGCTCCGGGCCTGCGCCAGTGCCTGGGCCATCGCCGGATCGTCGGCATCGCGTCCGCCCGGGCGGTAAGCGCTCAGGATAAATTTTGCCTCGTCGTTGCTCATGCTTTTTTCCTCCCCGCCGCGCCGTCGAAGGGCACGACCTTGGTTTTTGCCGCCACGTCCTCGCGCTGGAGCGCCGCCCGCAGTTGCACCTTTCCCCGCGACAGCCGCGACATCACCGTGCCGATCGGCACCTCCAGCGCCTCCGCGATTTCCAGATAGGAAAGATCCTCCAGATAAAAGAGCGTCAGCGGCGCGCGAAACACCTCGTCCACCGTCTGCAACGCCCCCACCACCGTCGCCGCGTCCAGCTTCGCCACCCGGTCCACCTCCTCCGCCGCGATGTCCTGCTCGCCCGGCGGCAGATCCTCGACCGACGTCACGCGCGCGTCCCGCCGCCGGCCGCGCAGAAATTCCCGGTACAGCGTGGTAAACAGCCACGATTTCGCCTTCGTCTCCTCCCGCAGGGCCTCGCCCTTCGTCGCCCAGATGTAAAAGGTCTGCTGCACGAGGTCGCACGCATCCGCCTCCCGCCGCGCGAGGCTGAGGGCAAACCGGTAGAGCGACACATAATGTGCGTCGACCAGTTGGGTGAATGCGGGATTGCTCATGTTCACTGATTCGGAGTTGCCTCGGCCCCCGTTTATTCCCGGAAACTTTTTCTCCCGCAACCATGCTCCGCTTCCACCTCCCGCCGAACCTCGCCTCCGCCGCTCCGCGCGACGCCATCGCGTTGAAGGTGGACCTCGATCTCTCCGCCGGAGCCCCGCCCGCCGAAATCATCCCCGCCCTCGTCCTTCTCCAGCGCTGGAGCGGCGCCCAGACCCCGCCCAAGATCATCCAGATCAACCGCGCCCGCATGCGCGACCTCGTCGCCGCCCTGAAGGGCCAGCCCGTGTTCTACTGGGTCAACGGCTCCACCCCCATCGCCTGGAACGACGACGGCTCTCTTTCCGGCGTCTCCATCTTCCTCGCTCCGCCCGCCTCGGCCGCCCGCCCCACCCCGCCGCCCACGCCCCGCGTCGCCCCCCGCCCCGCCGGCACCCGCCTCGGCATCGACGGCAGCGAACACTTCCTCGCCGTGACCCTGCCCTCCCGCGAGGATCCGTCCTACAATAGCGTGCTCACGCTCTTGAAGGAAAACGGCTTCGTCCTCGATCCCTCCAGCCGCACCTGGTGGCTCCGCGACCGCCACAAGACCCTCAACTTCCTCGCCGCCCACCTCACCCGCCTGCGCGACGTCTTTCTCGCCGAGTTCACCCCCAACTTCGAAAAAAACACGAAGCACCTCCGCCCCGCCGAGATCGGCGCCGATATCGCCGAGACCGGCGACAGCTTCGCCGTCACCCTGTCCCTCCGCGTCGGCTCCGCCGACGAATCCACCCTCCGCACCGCCGTCGCCACCAACCGCGGCTACCTCGAATCCGACGGCAAGGTCTTCCTCTTCGACAAGGAAAAACTCCAGAAACTCGCCACGGCCCAGCGCGCCCTCTCCGGCGACCCCACCGCCGCCGTCGCCCCGCGCCGCACGCAACGCGTCAGCTCCGCCCGCATCGCCGAGGCCCAGGACATCCTTGAGGAGCTTTCCCCCGGTTTCCAGCCGCCGGAATCCTGGCGCGTCCGCAGCTCCGCGCTCAAGAACCTCTCCGCCCTCGCCCCCGCGCCCGTCCCCCCCGCGCTCGACGCCCTCTTCCGCCCCTATCAGCGCCTCGGCGCCGCGTGGCTCTGGCACCTCTACCGCCACCAGCTCGGTGGCATCCTCGCCGACGAGATGGGCCTCGGCAAAACCATGCAGGCGTTGGCCCTGCTTTCCGCCGTCGGCGGCACGGCGCCGCAGTCCCGGCCCGTGGTTACCGAACCCGGAGCCCAAACCCCGCCCCCCGCCCTACGCCGTACTCCGTCGCTCAACGCTCCGTCGTCGGGCTCCAATTCGCCGCGCGGCGGTGTCTGTCTGGTCGTCTGTCCCGCCAGCCTCCTCGAAAACTGGCGCCGCGAGTCCGCGCGCTTCGCCCCACAGCTCCGCACCTTCGTCCATCACTCCTCCAACCGCCTCGAAACCGCCGCCGACTTCGCCGCCCACGATCTGATCATCACGAGCTACGGCACCCTCGCGCGTGACCAGACGCTCTTCACCGCCGTCGAATTTGCCTGCGTGATCGCCGACGAGGCCCAGCACATCAAGAACCGCCGCTCGCAAAACGCCTCCGCCCTCCGCGCCCTGCGCTCCGGCGCGCGTTTCCTCCTCACCGGCACGCCGCTCGAAAACTCCCTCGACGATCTCCGCTCCCTCTTCGAGTTCCTCCTCCCCGGCTATCTCACCCGCGTCCCCGGCGGCCTCCGCGGCGACGAACGCGCCTGGTTCGACGAACGCCTCCGCGCCCAGACCGCCCCCTACATCCTCCGCCGCACCAAGCGCGCCGTCGCCCCCGAGCTACCCGAAAAGCTCGAGCAGACCGTCTGGTGCGAACTCACGCCCGCGCAGGCCAAGCTCTACCGTGACACACAGGAAAAATCCGAACGCGAGCTCTTCGACCTCGAGGCCGGCGGCGCCAGCGAGACCAAGCTCCAGTTCGCCGCCCTCACCCAGCTCCTCCGCCTCCGCCAGATCTGCTGCGACCCGCGCCTCGTCGAAACCGAGGCCCCCGCCGACCACTCCGCGAAACTCGAGTCCTTCCGCGAAATCCTCGCCGAGGCCCTCGACGACGGCCACCGTCTGCTCGTGTTCTCGCAGTTCACGTCGCTCCTCGCGCTCCTCCGCGCCGAACTCGACGAGCAGGCGATCGCCTACTCCTATCTCGACGGCTCGATGTCCACCTCCGCCCGCCAGACCCAGGTCGACCGCTTCCAAAACCAGTCCGCGCCCGACGCCCCACCGGTGTTCCTCCTCTCGCTCAAGGCCGGCGGCACCGGCCTCAACCTCACCGCCGCCGACACCGTCGTCCACTTCGACCCGTGGTGGAACCCCGCCGCCGAGGCGCAGGCCACCGACCGCGCCCACCGCATCGGCCAGACGCGCGTCGTCACAAGCTACAAGCTCGTCGCCTCCGGCACCGTCGAGGAAAAGGTCCTCGCCCTGCAGGACGAAAAGCGCGCCCTCCTCGCCAACGTCTTCGAGGCCAGCGACGCCGCCGCAGCCCGCCTCTCCCTCGCCGACCTCAAATCGCTGCTAAAATAGCGGCACTTCGTAAATTTCCACCAGCGCGACGCCCGTGGTGCCCCCGACGCCTTTGACTTGGACGGTGTAGCTGCCTGGCGGCAGCGTCGCGATCAGCGCCGCATCCTTCGACTGGGCTGGAATCGAAAAGGCTCCGAGAGACCTGAAATAACCGGAGATGGCCACGCTCCAGTTGTCGTTCTCGGCGATTTTGGCGCCAGCGGAGTCAAACAGCGCAATCTGCGGGTCGGCGACCACTCCGGTGACGCCGAAGGTCGCCAGCGAAGGGCCGATCGCGCGAATCAGCACCATCGTCGGAGCGCCTCCACCCAGCACAAAACCCGCCGTCAATCCCTGGCCGAGATGCTTCCGCACCGAGACATTCCGCAACCGCGGGATGCCGGTGAAGGCCCCGTCGCTGGAAGGAATTTCGTAGATCTCCGCGAGCACGGATCGCGTGCCCAGGATATTTCCGGCCGCGTAAACCATGGCCGAGTTGTCGCCGGATCTGACGTCAGCCAGCAGCGCCGCGTCGCGGGACGCCGGTCCCGCATAGGGAAACGCCCCGACCGCCGAAAACGCGGACGCCAGCGACGAGGAGCCACCCCAGTTGTCGTTTCTGAAGAAGCCCGCCGGACCATACACATCGAGCATGGGATCGTCGAGTGCGCCCTCCACGCCAAAGGTCCGCAGGGAAGGCCCCACGGCGCGCAAGAGCACCCCACGGGAACCGGTGGTTCCGCTGCCCCCGACCACATAACCCAAGGTGAAGTTATCACCCGCCGTATCGAGCGAGGTGAGGATGGAAAGATTGATGATCCGCCCGGGGGGAGTGAGCGTGAAAGGACCGCTCGTGACGGTGCCGAGATAGTTGGTGACGACGATATCGTAGACTCCGATGCTGAACGCCTGCCTCGGTTCCAAGGTGAAATTGGGCGCCGTGGCATACTGGATGGGCACGCCGTTGTAACGCCACTGGTACGAGCTTTCGGGCACCCCGCTCACGCCCACGGTGAGAGTCACGCTCCCATCGGTGATCACCGCCGCCGCCGCCGTGGTGATCGATGGCGGGGTGTCTCCGATGCCGGAGCGGATCGCGATGGCGTGAAAGCCGCCCACCGACAGCGCCAGCACCGGATTGACCTTGGCGGGGACGGAATTGATCGACGAGGCCAGCCCCCAGCTAACCAAGCCGCCCTCCAGCTTGCCCGCCACCGTTCCACCGAGGCCGGCGACGAGCCAGCCCATCTTGGGCGGCACCTGGGGGATGTCCGTCATGTCACCCCACGCCACCACCGAGCCATCGGCCTTGAGCGCATACGATTTTTGCGCGCCCGCCGCCACGGCGACCGCTCCTTGCGCCGCGGCGGGCACCACCGTTTCTCCAAAAAAATCAGTCCCCCAGGCGACGACCGTCCCATCGGACTTGAGCGCGAGCCGGTGCTGCCAGCCGGCCGCGATCGCCACCACGTCGGCCAGGCCGGCGGGAGTGCTGCCGAGGACGCCCTTGGCGCCCCACACCACCACGGTGCCGTCCGTTTTAAGCGCCATCGCATAGTCTATTCCCGCCGCCACGGCCATCACGTTGTCCAGCCCCACCGGGGTGCTGCTCACCTGCCCCCACGTGCCCACGGTGCCGTCACCCTTGATCGCCACCGTGATATCGGCGCCCGCCGCCACGGCGACGACGTCACTCAGTCCGGCCGGCAGTGTGACGGGGAACTGGCTGTTGCTGGATGCGCCCCAGGTCACCAACGTGCCGTCGCTTTTCAGCGCCACGCTGTGGGTGTACCCGGCCGCCACCGCCAGGACGCTCGTGACTCCCGCCGGAAGGGTCGACTGTCCCTGGTCATTGCGCCCCCACCCGACCACCTGGGTCATTTGCGACACTCCGACAAACACGGGTTTGCTGGCGGCGGGCCCGACGGGATTGCTCGCGACCAACTGATACACGCCCGCCTCCGCCCAGGTGACCGCGTTCAAAGTCAGGCGCGCCGTCGTGGCGCCGGCGAGGGCACGTCCGTTGCGCCGCCATTGATAGGACACCGGCCCGGTCAACGCGGCGCTCCCCTCGATCGTCAACCCCTGCCCTGCGACCACCACCTGCCGTCCGGCAGGCGAGACCGTGACCGCGGCGGTGGCGTTGACCGTCAGCGTGGCCGCGGCGCTCGTGACCGATCCCCGCGAACTGCTCACCACGACGTCGTAACTGCCGGCGCTCCCCGTCGTGACCGCCGGCACCCGCAGGGAGGACGCCGTCGCCCCCACCAACGCCGCTCCACCCTTGCGCCACTGATAGGCCAGCACCGCAGGACCAGCCGTCGCCGTCACCGAAAAGCGCACGTCCTGCCCGGCGTAGGCCGCGACGCTTGCCGGCGCACTCGACACCACTGGTGCGAGATCCCCGGTGGCATCGCGGAGGGCGAGGGTGTGGGAATAGCCGCCCGCGACGGCGAATCCGCCATTGAAGCCCTCGGGCGAGATCGTCCGGCCATCGGAGCCGAAGCCCCATCCCACCACCGTCCCATCCGCCCGCAACGCGAGACTATGGACGTCGGCCTCGGCGATCCCCACGACGTTGGCCAGGCCCGTCGGCACGGCGTTCTGTCCATACCGGCTGGCGCCCCAGGCAGCCAGCGTGCCGTCGCCCTTCAGGGCGAGGCAATGCCGTGGCCCCGCCGCGATCGCCGTGATGTTCGTCAGCCCCACCGGCACATTATGGGCGCCTTCGAGGTTCTTGCCCCACGCCACCACCGTGCCGTCCTGTTTGAGCACAAGGCTGAATCCGTCGCCGGCCGCGATCGCCGTCACTCCACTCAGCCCCGCCGGCACCGCCATGCCTCCATTGGTGTCGTCGCCCCACGCGACCACGGTGCCGTCGGCACGGAGGGCGAGGGTGTGACGCGTGCCGACGGCGACCGCGACCACGCCGGCCAGTCCAGCGGGGGGATTTATGGCCGGGCCGATGCTCCATTGCACCACCGTCCCATCCGCTTTCAACGCCACGTTCCCGGCGCCGCCCGCGCCCACCGCCACGACGTTGTTCAGCCCGGCCGGCAGAAACGGGGCGTAGAGGGAGGGCCAGACCGCGAGCGTGCCATCGACGCGCAGTCCGATGCTGGCGCCACTGGTGGCGATCCCGATGAAACGGGGTGTCTCGCTCGGAAAATCCGTCTGCCACGCACTCGTAGAGCCCCAGCCCAGCAACTGCGTCGCCGCCGGGACCACGAGCACGAAGATCGTCGCGCTTGCGGCCGATCCGCTGCCGTTGGTCACGATGGCCTGATACCAGCCCCGGTCTCGCTGCGCGGCGGCCCCGGTGATTGCGTAGCTCGCCGCCGTCGCTCCGGCGATCGCCGCACCATTGCGCTTCCACTGGTAGCTCGCCGTCGCGCCGCTCGTCGCCGTGACGCTGAGCGTCAGATTCTGGCCGATCGCCACCACCTGGCGCGGCGCCGACACGGCCGTGATGACCGGGACCTGCGCACCAGCCACGCCGGCAAACATACCCAGGAGCAGCCATAGCGCGGTGCAGACGCGCAAAACCTGACCCGGAAAATGAATGAGGAGGCAAGGAACCATGGCAGCCGCAACAGTGGCCGGCCGGCCGGTCGCAGCAAATCCGAACTGTGACATGTGCGCCTTCCCCGCGGAACCACGATGGGTCAGCATACCCGCCGGGAGCCCGGCTAATCCGCGCCCGGTTCCGCCCTCATGAAGTAACTCTTCATTTACTTAGTGCTTGCCCTGGCGCGACAGTCGTTGTGCGCTGGGCCACCGAGCCTTCACGATGAAATCACCCTTCCTCGCCACCTCCGCCGCGTTCTCCCTCTCTGTCGGCCTGACCGCCGCAGCCTTCGCCGCCTCGGACGGGCTCACCACCCGCAATCCCAACGCGTCCGCACCCGCGGCCACTGCCGCCAACGCGCTCGATCCCGCGAAGGACCTCCCGCGCTACCCCGCGATCGAGCCCAAGGACGCCGTCGCCACCTGGAAGGTGAAGGCCGGCTACAAGATCCAGCTCGCCGCCAACGAGCCCCAGGTGCGCGACCCCATCGCCATCACCTTCGACGAAAACGGCCGCATGTTTGTCTGCGAGATGATCGACTATTCCGAGCGCCGCGACGAGACGCCGCACCTCGGCCGCATCTCCGTGCTGGAGGACAAGGATGGTGACGGTTTCTACGAGACGAGCAAGGTGTTCGCCGACAACCTTCCCCTGCCCACCGGCCTCATCTGGGCCAACGGCGGCCTCTTCGTCGCCGCCACCCCGGACATCTGGCGCTTCGAGGACCGCGATGGCGACGGCCGCGCCGAAATTCGCGAGAAGGTCTACACCGGCTTCGGCACCGGCCTGAAGGCTCTCAATGTCCAGACCCTCCTCAACAGCTTCGAATGGGGCCAGGACAACCTCATCCACGTCCAGAGCGGCAGCGGCAACCGTGGCAAGATCAGCAGCCCGAAGCGCCCCGACCTCCCGGCCGAGGAGCTCGCCTCGCGCGACTTCTGGTTCGACCCCCGCACCTATGCCTTCGGCTTCGAGGCCGGCGGCGCCCAGTACGGCATGAGCTTTGACAACTACGGGCGAAAATTCGCGTGCTCCAATTCGGACCACCTCCAGTTCTTCGTCTACGACGATCACTACTCGGGCCGGAACCCGTTCTTCTCGATGCCCCCCACCCGGCAGAGCATTGCCGCCGACGGCGGCGCCGCCGAGGTCTACCGCATCAGCCCCGACGAGCCCTGGCGCATCGTCCGCACCCGCTGGCGCATCGGCGGGGTCGTGAAGGGCGCCGTCGAGGGCGGCGGCCGAGTCAGCGGCTATTTCACGGGTGCGACCGGCACCATGGTCTTCCGCGGCGACGCCTACGGCGCCGACTTCGTGAACAACACCTTCAGCGGCGATGCCGGCGGCGCGCTCGTCCACCGCAAGAAAATCTATACCGACGGCGTGAGCCTCATCGGTCGCCGGCCCGACGACGAACAGAACTTCGAATTCGCCGCCAGCACCGACACCTGGGTGCGGGTCGTGAATTTCTCCAATGCGCCCGACGGCACTCTGCACGTCTGCGACATGTACCGCGAAGTGATCGAGCATCCGTGGAGCCTCCCCGAGGAGATCAAGCAGCACCTCGACCTCAACGCCGGCAACGACCGCGGGCGCATCTACCGGATCGTCCCCGCCACGGGCACCTGGCAGCGCCGGGCCCGTGTGCAACTCGGCTCCGCGACCACCGCCGAACTCGTTTCGACATTGGAACACACCAACGGCTGGCACCGCGACACCGCCTCCCGTCTCCTCTATGAGCGCCAGGACAAGACCGCCGTCCCGCTCCTCGCGAAGCTGATGCGCGACTCGAAATCCCCGCTCGCGCAGCACCACGCGCTCGGCGTTCTCGACGGCCTCGGCGCCTTGTCCGAGGAGGCCGTGCTCGCCGGCCTCTCCGCCTCCGACGCCCGCGTCCGCGAGCACGCCATCGTCTATGCGGAAAAACTTCTGGGCCGCGGCGCGCCCTCGCCCGCCCTTGCGAAGGCGCTCACCGCTCTCGTCAACGACCCCGATGCCCGTGTGCGCTTCCAGCTCGCACTGACGCTGCCGTCTGCGCCGACGCTCTCCGCCGTCTTCGCCCAGCTCGCCGCCCGCGACTCCGGCGACGCGTGGATCTCCGCCGCGCTCCTCAGCGCCCCGCCGGCCTTCGTGAACAGCGCGCTCTTCCCCGCGTTTGCCGGAGACCTCGCCACCGCGAAGAAATCCGCGGCGTTCGTCGCCAAGCTCGTCGAAATCCGCGCGGCCTCCAAGCCCACCGAGGGCTTCGGCCCGCTCATCGACTTCGTCGCGCAGCCCGGCACCAGCCCGCTCTGGCTGCGCGCGCTCGGCGACGGCCTGCGCCGCGCCGGCACGACGATCAACCAGGCCGACACCGACAAGAAACTGACCGCCGTCTTCACCCGCGCCGCCGCCACTGCCGCCGATGCGAAGGCCGCGCCCGCCGCCCGCCTCGAAGCCATCGAACTGCTCGACGTGGCCACCTGTGCCCAGGCCCGTGAGGCGCTGATCGCCTGCCTCGCGCCGAAACAGCCGGAGGCCGTCCAAGCCGCCGCCGTCAAGTCGCTTGCCCAGCATCCGGCCCCCGAAGTCGCCGCCGCGCTCCTCCGCAACTGGCCGAGCCTCGCCCCCGCCGCGAAGGACGCCGCCCTCACGGCCCTCACTGCCCGGGAGGACCGCGCAACGGCCCTCCTTGAGGCCGTCAACTCCGGCGCCATCAAACCCGAGGAGATTCCCGCATCGCAGGTGCAGAGCCTCGCGCACCACAAGAACGCAAAGATCGCCGCCCTCGCCCACACCGCCCTCGCCTCCGTGATCCCGCCCTCGCGCGCCGAGGTGACCGCTAAGTTCCAGCCGTCCATCACCACCCCGGGCGACGCCAAGCTCGGCCATGTCCAGTTCCAGTCGCGCTGCATCGTCTGCCACCGCGCCGGCAGCGAGGGCCTCGTGGTCGGTCCCGATCTCAACACGGTCAAGAGCAAGGGCCGCGAAGCGCTGCTCACCGCCATTTTGGAGCCGCACAAGGAGGTCGCGCCACAGTACATCGCCTACGACGTGACGACGAAGGATGGCAACGCCTACACCGGCATCATCGCCCGCGACGAAGCCGCGAGCCTCTCGCTCAAGATCATGGGCGGAGCCGAGATCACCCTCGCCCGCGCCAACCTCCGCGGCAGCAGCTCCTCCGGCAAGAGCCTGATGCCCGAGGGCCTCGAAGCCGGCATGTCCGTGAAGGATATGGCCGACCTCCTCACCTTCATCGAATCGCTCTGACGCGTTTCGCTACACCACGAACTCCACGTCTGCGTGACCTCGCGTTCCGTCGCGAATTCGCGCACGACGGCCCTTGCGGTATGCTTTCCGCCCGCCGGCGCTTCGGGCATAGCGTGCAGGCGGTAGCAATCCGCCATCCCGGTGCCGTTGGGCCGCTTCTTCTCGACGAGGCTCGGCGTCACCTCGGCGCCGTCGACGGTCAGGCGCACGAATTCGCTGAGGGCGGTCCGCGGCAGGCCCTGCAGCGTGCCGTCCGCATAGCAGTCCTCGCCCGTGCCGCCGGCGCTCGCGGCGCGCGTGTCGGTCTGGCTGAAAGCCTTCGACTGGTCGCGGAGCGCGCCGCCGACGAACGCACCCTTCATCCGCTTGCCGAGGAAGGTGCCGTCGAACTTGAAGCGCGTGGTGAGCGTGGCCATGTGCGGGATGGAGCCGAAGCCCTGCTCCTGCGCCACGGCGCGGCCGTCGAGCTCGTCGGTCTGGACCGCAGCGACGTTGGACTCGACGGTGGCGATGATCGCGGCGTTGCCGGCGAGGACCTGAGAGCGTCCGAGGGCGGTGGCGTTGGTCACGGCGCCGCTGGGCGACACCGCCGCGTCGCCGACCTGCTTGGTCTCGAACCAGGTCACGCGCGAAGAATCGGTCGTCGCCGAGCAGGTCGACCATGAAGCCCATGTCACGCCCTTGGCCCTCGGGCGGCTCGGGGATCGCGCCGGTCGGCAAAATGCGGCGGTCGAAGCGCGGCGCCCCGTGGTTGGTCGACTGGTTGTAAAAGAGGGAAAAACGCTTGTGCAGGTGGAGCACGCCGCCGGCGGTGAGCGTGTCGGCGGTGTAGTTGTTCCGGTTGTAGCCCGGGAGCGCGACGACCTCGTTGAGGAGCATCTGGCCGGACGTCACGCGGGGTCGGCGGCATCGGTCACGCGGCCCGAGGTCGTATCCAGATAGACGATCGCATCGCGGCGGTAGCCGAGCGTGGTCGCGAGGCGGTTCTTGAACCACGCGCTCTGGGCGGCGAGCATAGTGCTGTCGATGTCCTTCACGGAGCTGAGATCGCCGGTGTTGATGTAACGGGAGCTGACGGTGAGGCCGTTATAGGCGAACGGCGCGAGCGGCGTGTACAGGCCGGTGAGCGCGTAGGTGGAGAAATCGCCCTCCGTCACGTAGGTGCGGCGATAGAGGAGATTCTGTGCGTTCTCGGGCGCGGTGACGTTGGCGAGCGGCCGGTTGAGCTGGTCCACGAGGATCTCGCGGCGCGAGGCGGTGTGCTTGTGCTGCACAGCGTTCTCCCCCATCGCGGCGACGCGGTGGGAGCCAAACCATTTGCCGAGGTCGAAGGAGTAGGCGACCGACAGGCGCTTGATCTCATTCTCCGTCTCGGTGGCATCCCCGAGCTGGTTGGTCTCCAGGTAGAGCTGGCCGGCGCGCGGGTTCGCCACGGTGCCCGTGCCGCTCGGCGCGGGAATCGTGAGGTTCGGGTCGCCGAGGAAATCCATCACGGTGCCATTGTAGACGAAGGAGCGCGCCTTGGCCTTGGTCTCGTTCTTCAGGTAGATGCCCTGCGCGGTGAACGATTCGCTGAACTTGTGCTCGAGCGAGACCTGGTAGTTGTTGAAATCGCGCGAGAGCCTGGTCTGTGGGCCGGCCCAGTTCACATCGTAGGGAAAAATCTGCGGCGCGAGCAGGGTGTCGGCCGTGCCGGGCGCGATGTTGGAACGGAGTTCGTTGCGCTGGTTGGAGACGAAGCCGTCCTGAGTGAAATAAGTGAAGCGTTGGTTGGCACCCTGGCTGGAAAAGCCCTTCGCCGTGTCCGCGGTGGTCGCGTCCGACAGCGGCCGGCCCGCGGCCACCCAGCGGGAGATCTGGTCGGTGGTGTTCCACTTGAGGCCGACGCTGCTGACGGTGAGACCGTCCTCGTAGCTGGCCGAAAGGGTCGTGCGCTTGAACGGCCGGTAGGTCACGGCGCCGCTCGCCCGCTTGGCGTCGCTGAACTCGTATTTTCGCCACGCCTTCGCGTCCCTGTAGAGGGCGTTGAGCCGCACCGCCAGCGTCCGGGGCACGAGCACCTGGTTGAGATCGGTCGTGTAGCGCTGCGAGGCCCACGAGCCGAACTGGGCCTGCGCGGAGTACTTGTTGCGCGCGACATTGGCCTTCTTGCCCGAGAGGGAGACAAGGCCGCCGACGTCACCGGACCCGAAGAGGATGGAGTTGGGCCCGCTCGCAACCTCGGCGCGCTCGATGTTGTAGAGGTCCTGCGGCGCCGCGTTCTCGACGTGGTCGGTGGACACGCCGCCGGGGATGCCGCGGATGCGGAACGGCTCGCCGCCCGCGGAGCTGAAATCGCGGGGATTGTTGAAGCCCGCGCCCTCGGAATCGCCGGCGTTGAGCTCGGCGTTCGCCGCATAAGCGAGCATGTCGTTCACGTTCGTCGCCGCGATGTCCGACAGAAATTCCGGGGTGAACGGCGAGATCGAGGCCGCGGTGTCCTTTAGCGAGGTGCCGAGGCGGCTGCCCGACGTGGTGTTCATCGCCTGGTAGCCGACATCCGTGTCCGAGCGGACTTCAAACGGAGAGAGTTCGAGGATGCCGTCGGCTTCGGCGCGCGCTGCCAGCGGGGCGTCAGCGCGCGCCGCGACTTTTTTTCCGCCGGAGCCGCCGCCACCCGGCGCACGGTGAACGAGCCGGTCTTGGCATCCTTGACCCCCACGAGCGCCGAGCCAGCGAGCATCGTCTCCAGCGCCTGCTCGACCGTCATCTCGCCCTGCACGGCGCGGTCCGGCCCCCTTCCACCGCGCCGGTCGGAAACAAGACTTCGCGGCCCGACTGGGCGGCGAAGCGCTTGAGCGCACTGTCGGCCGATTCGGCCGGAAGATCGAAGCGTTTTTTCGGGCTGTCCGCCGCAGCGGCATGGGCCGGCAGGGCGAAGGCGAGACCGCCGGCAAAAAGGCCGCAGGCGAGCAGCCGGACCAGCGGTTGCAGCGAAGAGAGGAGGAAGCGGGGGGTTGGACTCATCAGAGAGGTAGTCGGATGACCCCGCCCAATCTGTTACTCAGCCCCAAAAATAATTCCCGCAGCGCGC
>JAPLTR010000316.1 GCA_026398065.1 Verrucomicrobiota bacterium
CCCGCCGCCAGTGGTATAATTTTCCGCGGAAACGAGCACACTCAGCCATCGAGGCGATTCCGCGAACGCTGACCCGCGTCGCCCAACGCGACGCCACGGGTGCCGGCTCCGGGGCCGCCTCACCTGCCATCCCCCCAACAGCTTCACCGCTCACGCCGCGCGGCGCTCGGACCAGGCTCCCTCGGCTTCGCGTTCGAACGCCACCAGCCCCGCATCGCCCGCCACGCCGCGGTCCGCTTCGGGCTCCGCGGTCGCCTGGCCCCAGATTCCGGCGATCGCCTCCGGCAGCGTTTCCGCCAACGCCATCGCCGCGCTCGTGAGGTTCCACAGGCAGACCGATCCGCCGAGGGTGACTTGCAGCGCGCCCATGACGTGGAGCCACAGCTGACGCCCGCTGGTCCCGTCGAAACCGTTCCGGGGACAAAGCCCCGGCGCGATCTGCGGCAACACCACCATCAACAACACGATCTCGAGGAATCCGACGGCGTGAGCAAATTTCATCGCATCACACTCCCCGATCGGGCAATACACCGCCTGCCGCGTCCCGCGTTCCTCGCCGTACCCGGCTCCCGCCCCCGCGAGTCACGCCGGTAAAGATTTTCTGGCCTGCGCCTGCGCCCTGCCCATCGTCACGGGGCATGCCAATCACCACGGGCCCTGTCCGGCTGCTCGCAGTTTGCGCCAGCCTCGTCGCCACCCTCCCCGGCTTCGCCGCCCAAGCCGGCGCGCCGGTCGCCAAGTTCCAACAGCTCGACCAGCTCCTCCCGACGCCCACCGCCCAGCGCAACGCCGCCGGCGCACCCGGCGCCGCCTACTGGCAGAACCGCGCCGACTACGACATCGCCGTCGAGCTCGACGATGTGCAGCGCCGGATCGTCGGCTCCGCGAGCGTCACCTATCAGAACCGCTCGCCTGACGCGTTGCCCTACCTCTGGGTGCAGCTCGACCAGAACTACCAGGCCCACGACGCCGATTCCCGCGCCGTCCCCAATTCCCGCCGCGGCGTCGACCCCTCCAAGTTCTCCTACAGCGCCCTCGACCGCCTGCTCACGCAGGAGACCTACGACGGCGCCATGAAGATCTCCGGCGTCACCGATGCCGCGGGCACGGCGCTCTCCTACACCATCGTGAAAACGATGCTGCGCCTCGACCTCCCGGCGCCGCTCGCCCCCGGCGCCAGCTTCACCTTCAAGATCGCGTGGGACTTCCCCATCAACGACGCCAAGCACCTCAACGAGCGCACCGGCTACGAGTTCTTCCCGAAGGACGGCAACTGCATCTACACCATCGCGCAGTGGTTCCCCCGCCTGGCCGCCTACACCGACTACGCCGGCTGGATGCACAAGCAGTTCCTCGGCACCGGGGAGTTCACCCTCGAATTTGGCAACTACACCGTGCGCCTCACCACGCCCGACGACCACGTCGTCGGCGCCACGGGCGTCCTGCAAAACCCCGACGAGGTTCTCACCGCCACCCAGCGTGAGCGGCTGAAGCAGGCGCAAGGCGAGACCAAGAAACCCGTTTTCATCGTCACCCCCGACGAGGCGCGCGCCGCCGAAAAGGGCAAGCCCAAGGGCAAGAAGACCTGGGTGTTCAAGGCAGAGAATGTCCGCGACTTCGCCTTTGCGTCCTCGCGCAAGTTCGTCTGGGACGCAATGGCGGTGGCCGGTTTCACGCACCCGCCCACTCCCGTCCGCGCCGGCGGCACCACGGACCGCATGGCCCGCCCGCCCGTCATGGCGATGTCGCTCTATCCGAAGGAGGGCATGCCGCTGTGGGACAAATATTCCACCCACGCCATCGCCCACACCATCGAGGTCTACTCGCGCTACACGTTCCAATATCCGTATCCCGTCGCGTGGTCCATCCACGGACCCATCGGCGGCATGGAGTATCCCATGATCTGTTTCAACGGCCCGCGTCCCGAGGACGACGGCACGTATCCCGAGCGCACAAAGTTCGCGCTCATCGGCGTCGTGATCCACGAGGTCGGCCACAACTACTTCCCGATGATCGTCAACTCCGACGAGCGCCAGTGGACCTGGATGGACGAGGGGCTCAATTCGTTCGTGCAGATGCTCGCGCAGGAGGAGTGGCAGAAGGACTACCCGCAGGGCCGCAGCGAGCGAAAGCTGGTCGAGTACATGCGCCGCACCGACCGCGTGCCTATCATGACCAACTCCGAGTCCATTGCCGACCTCGGCCTCAATGCCTACGCGCAGCCCACCGTCGCGCTCAATGTCCTCCGCGAACACGTCCTCGGCCGCGAACTCTTCGACTACGCTTTCAAGACCTACGCCCAGCGCTGGATGTTCAAGCGCCCCACGCCCTCCGATTTCTTCCGCACGATGGAGGACGCCAGCGGCGTCGATCTCGACTGGTTCTGGCGCGGCTGGTTCTACGGCACCGACCGCGTCGATGTCTCCATCGACCAGGTGAAGTGGCTCCAGCTCGACTCGCGCGACCCCGCCGTCGAAAAACCGAAAGACAAGGCCGAGAAGGACGCCCTGCCCCAGACGCTCACCCGCGAGCGCAACGCCGCCCTCCCGAAGCGCATCGACCGCTTCCCCGAGCTCAAGGATTTCTACGACGACTTCGACCCGGCCACCGTCCTCCCCTCCGATACCAAGAAATACGAGGGGCTCATCAAGGATTTGAAGGCCGAGAAAATCGACCCCGCTCTCCTCAAGACTGCGCGCAATTTCTACCTGATCGAATTCTCCAACATCGGCGGCCTCCTTACGCCGCTGATCCTGAAGCTCGACTACGCCGACGGCACCAGCGAAGAGCTCAGGCTCCCCGCCGAGATCTGGCGCTTCAACACCGAGAAGGCCGCCAAGCTCATCATGACCAAGAAGGAGCTGAAGGCCGTGACCTTCGATCCGCGCGAGGAGCTCGTCGACACCGACATCGAAAACAACTTCTGGCCGCGCCGCCCCGTGAAGACAAAGTTCCAGCTCTTCAAGGAAGAGGCACCGAAGAATCCGCTGCGCGAACTAACCAAGCCGGAAAAAGCGGACAAGCCCACCGAGAAGACGGAGAAGCCCTGAACGCAGAAGCTCCAAGGGCCAACCTCCAAGCTCCAGTGAAACTCCAGTTTTCGGAATTTCAGAGTTTGAATACTCTCTGGAGCTTGGAGATTGGAGCTTGGAGCTTTAAACTCCCGGCCCTCCTTTTCGCCTGCGTCCTGCTGGCCACGCCCGCCTCCGCCCACCCCCTCCACACGTCGTTTGCCGAGGCCGACTACAACCGCACGGCTAAAAAGCTTGAGGTCTCACTCCGCGTCTTCGCCGACGATTTCGAGGCCGCCCTCGGCGAACTCGCCGGCCAGAAAATCTCCTACGAGAAAACTCCGCGCGCCGAACTCGACCCACTCATCCGCGCGTACCTGCTCGCGAATTTCACCGTCAAACTCCGCGACGGCACGCTCGCGCCGCAGCACGTGATCGGCCACGAACTCAAGGACGCCGCCAACGAATTCTGGCTGTACTTCGAGCTCGCCCTCCCCGCCGGCCCCGAAGGCGTGCGCCTCCACTCCACCCTACTCCGCGAGCGTTTCTCCGACCAGCTCAACTCCGTCCGGATCCGCGACGGCCAGCGCGAAACCACGCTAGTCTTCCTCCCCAAACAGGACGAGCAGACGATCCGTTTCCCGTAGAGGCGCGCCTCGCGCGCGCCTTGCTCGATTCGTTCCTCTTTCTCTTAATCGTTCTCTTTCTCCCGCGCGGAGCGCGGAACAAAGCGGCCCTGACGAAAGATTGAGAGCAGGAGGAAAGAGAACGATTCTGAGTGTTCTCCGTCCTTCACAAATCCCCCCGCTGCGGTCGCAGCACGATCTCCTCGACGACCGTGTTGCGCGAGAGGCGGTAGACGTCGAGAAACGCCCGCGCCACATCCGCCGCCGGCATGATGCGTTCGGGTTTCACACCGCTGGCGCTCCACGACGGCGACCACGTCGCCCCCGGATGCACGCAGCACACGCGCACCCCGTGGTCCCTGGTCTCCGCCCGCAGCACCTTCGCCATCCCGGTCACCCCGAACTTCGCCGCGCAATACGCCGTGCTGTTCGGATACGCCCCGAGCCCCGCGATGGAGCTCATGAAAAAAACGTCGCCGCTCTTCCGCTTCAGCATCTCCGGCAGAAATGCCCGCGTGACCAGAAACGCGCTCCGCAGGTTCGCCGCCACGATCCGGTCGAACTCCGCCACCGCCGTCTCGGCAAACGGCGCCATCGCAAACACGCCCGCATTGTTCACGAGCACGTCGACCGGGCCGAAGCGCTTCGTCACCGCGGCCGTCATCGCCGCGACCGACGCCTCGTCGCTCACGTCGCAGCCGAAAATCTCCGCGGTCGCCCCCAGCTTCGCACACGCCCGTGCGACCGTCGTGAGGTTCTTCTCGTTGCGCGCCACGAGCGCGAGCCGCACCCCGCGGACCTCCTTCGCGAAAACCTTGGCGATGGCCGCACCGATGCCCTGGGAGGCGCCGGTGATCAGGACAACAGGTTTACTCATAGAATTTCTTCCGTGTCTTCCGTGTGTTCCGTGGGCCAGCCGTTTGAGAAACTCTCAGCACACCAGCGACCCGAAATCCATGAAGTCCGCGGTGAAGCCGCCCTTCACGCCCTTCGCGATCACGCTCACGGCGTCGTGCGAGTGCAGCGACTCCAGGTGCGAGCAGGCGACCTCGAAGTCCGCGATGCGCTTGTCGCCCGCGAGTTCGCGGTAGAGCAGGCGCGCGGCGTCCTCGACGAACTTGATGTTCGCGCCGTTGAGCTCGGCAAAGGCCTGCTCGTCCTCGCGCTTCACCATCACCTGCGTCTCGGTCTTGAGCGCGTTGGCGCAGTGGCGCTGGAGATCCTCGAGGGTCACGGTGCGGCCGGGCGCGAGCTCGACGCGTACGCGCGCCTTCGAGCGCTGGGCGTGCGGCGTCGCGTACACCCCGCGCGTCTGCCGCGCGTGTTCGGCGAGCTCGGCGCTGCAGGGGCAGGTCGACGAGTACACGAAATCGAACTCGATCACGCGGCGGAACTTCCCGTTGCCGTCCATCGTCGCCTCGAACGCCACCCGGTAGTACTGCCAGCCGGCCAACCCGCTGCGCAGGCTCGGCTGCAGCATCGGGTACGAAAACGCCAGGCGGATGCGCGCGTTGAACGAGTCGATCTTGCGCTGGTACTTCACCAGCAGCTTGCGCAGCACCTCGAACGTGAAGACCTCGTCCTCATGCTCGTAGAAGGAGCGCATGATGCGCCCCATGTTGATCCCCTTGAGCCCGGCCTGCAGCGACACGGTGCCCGTCACGCTCGTCTCGAGCGTGTGGATCTTCCCGTTCGCGGTGCGGAATTTCAGCGGCAGCCGGAAATTCGAGCAGCCCACCTGCTGGATCGGCACGCGTGCGCCTTCCGCCGCATTCACCGCCTCCATCATGTCGGGCAGCGTGTCGCGGTAGGCGGCATCGGGCTTGAAGCCCGCATCGAGGGTGCGGTTGACGAGCGGCGGCACTCCGCCGGCCGTCTCGTGCAGGTACATCGGTTTCTTCTTCATGTCGTTTTTGTCGTGAGCAAACGGCCCGGCGGCTGGGGACGATAACAACCGCACGTGGCCAAGTTCGGCAGATGGAAATGGGTTAGGGGGCGACGTCGGGGCCGTAGTACTCGGCGAAGTTGCGCGGCGTCTCGTAGAGCCGCACCCGGTGAAGTTTGCCCGCTTGGATCAACGGTTCGATTTCCTGCCAGAAAGCGATGACGAGATTTTCGGTCGAGGGAATGATTCCGCGGAGGAAGTCCACGTCGGTGTTCAAGTTGCGGTGATCGCACTTGTCGACGACGGCCCGGTGCACGATCCGCTTCAGCTCCCCGAGGTCCACGATGTAG
>JAPLTR010000969.1 GCA_026398065.1 Verrucomicrobiota bacterium
GCGGCTCGGCGGAGCCCCGCACTGGATCCTCAGAGAGGCGGAGCGAGCACGACCTGAACGCCTTTGGCGCGCAGTCTCTCCACCAGTTCGACCGGGGCCGTCGCATCGGTGACGACGTAGTCCACCTGCGAAAAATCGCACAGGAAAAACGTCGAGCGCCGGCCGAACTTCGTGTGGTCAAAACAGAAGATTACCTTGGCGGCGCCCGCCATCATGGCGCGCTGGATGTCGGCGATCAGAGCGTGGGAATTATAGATGCCGTCCTCCGCGATGCCGCTGCCGCTGAGGATCGCGACATCGGCGTGCATGCGGGAAAATGATTCCACCGCATGCGGCCCGACTAGGGTGCCGAGGCGCGGGTAGATCACCCCGCCGGAGACATGCACTTCCAGCCGGTTGGAGCCCGAAAAATGATGCGCCACGGGGAGCGAGTTGGTGATAACCTGACCCGCTTTTTCGCCGAGATGCTTCGCGACATGAAAACAGGTCGTGCCGCTGTCGATGATGACCGTTTGCCCGGGCTGGATGAGGGCGGCGCAGGCCACGCCAATGGCGTCCTTTTCGGAAACCTCGTGGGTGTCGCGGACGTTGAAAACGAATTCGTCGGTCTTCGGCTGCAGGATGCGAGCCCCGCCGTGGGTGCGCCGGATGGTTTTCCCATTTTCCAATTCCGCCACATCTCGCCTGACGGTGGAAACCGAGACCCCGACGTGCTTTGCAAGCTCCTCCAATGAAGCGAATTCCGCTGATTGGAGGTAGGTTTCAATCTTCTCGCGTCGCTCTTCGGGGTGCATGCGTGTGGAAGGAGTTGGAATCTTTTGGAAGATTTTGCAACCATTCCATTGACATTCTGGAAGATTTTAGGCGACACTCGGTCAAATCCCTCCGCTTTCGACCATGTCGTTGCCGCCTCCATCCCCTCATAAAGTTGAGATCGAACACCTCGTTCGGCGGGCTATTTACCAGCGTCTTGGCAAGAACCCGCCCCGCGACGCCCAGGCTCCGAACCCCCTTTTGGTCAATGTCAGCGCCCGTCACTGCCACCTGACGCCAGAGGCGGTCGAAGCGCTTTTCGGCAAGGGCGCGACGCTTACGCCGATGAAGTGGCTCTACCAAAAAGACCAGTTCGCCGCGAAGGAGACCGTCACGCTGATCGGCCCGCGTAGCCGGGTGATTTCGAATCTCCGCATCCTTGGTCCGTGCCGCGATTTCAACCAGGTCGAACTCGCCCTCACCGATTCGATTGCCCTCGGGTTCGACATTCCGGTGCGTCAGTCCGGTGCGATCAAAGAGACCCCTGGCTGCATGCTGATGGGCCCCGCGGGGTTTTTCGAGATGCCCGATGGCGTCATTCGCGCCGCGCCGCACGTCCACATGCACCCTGATGACGCGGCGTTTTACGGCGTGAAGCAGGGCGACTTTATGCGGCTCCGCATCGGCGGCGCCTGTGCGGTGACGTTCGAGCGACTCCTCGTCCGCGTGCACAAGGACTTCAAGCTCGAGGTCCACGTCGACACCGACGAGGGCAACGCCTGCGCCCTCGAGTCCGACACCCCCGTCGAACTCCTCAAGTAACCTTTCTCTCCACTCACACCTCAACCCTCACGCATTAAATCAACATGAATGAATCCATCGGCATGGTAGAAACCAAAGGCTATGTAGGCAGCGTCGAAGCCAGCGACGCCATGGTCAAAGCGGCGAACGTCACGCTCGTTCGCCAGATCCAGATCGGCGGCGGCATGGTCACCGTGGTCGTCAAGGGCGACGTTGGCAGCGTTCGCGCGGCCGTCGACGCTGGCGCCGAAGCCGCCAAGCGCGTCGGCGAGCTCGTTTGCTCGCACCTCATCGCGCGTCCGCACGCCGAACTCGTCCGCACCCTCGGTCTCTGAACGCGCTCCACTCCTCCTTCTCAACACTCAACTTTTCATCACTATGGCACAGGAAGCAATCGGTCTCATTGAAACGAAGGGTTTCTGCGCGCTCATGGAAGCCGCCGACTCCGCCCTCAAAGCCGCCAACGTCACCATGACTGGCTACGAAGCCGTGGGCAGCGGTTATGTCTGCGCGTTCTTCCGGGGCGATGTCGCCGCCGTGAAGGCCGCCATCGACGCCGCCGCCGAAGCCGCCGCCAAGGTCGGCGAAGTCATCGCCGTCCAGGTCATCCCGCGTCCGCACGACGACCTCGCCGGCCTCGGCAAGTGGCTCGTCCAGCCCGCCTCCTGAGGACGCGGGCGGAGTGCGTTCGCCGGCGATAGGTCCGCGCCACTGCGGCTGATCGCCCGCCGACGGCTCCGACTTCTTCGCCAGCGTGCGTCCGCTCGAAAATCGTCAATCCAAGATCGAAAATCCCTTGAACATCCTTGTCGCCAACCTCGGCTCGACCTCGCTCAAGTTCCGTCTGATTCGTTTCGACGGAACCGGGGCGGCGACGTTGCTCGCGAAGGGCGGCTACGAACGCGTGACGGATTACGGCAAGGCGATCGACGATTGTCTCGGTGAACTGCGGACCGCGGGCCACGTGCGTACGACGGCGGATCTCCACGGCGTGGGCTTCAAGACGGTGCTCGGCCGCAACCTCACCGGTTGCCTTCGGGCCGACACCGATGACCGGGTGATCACCGCGCTCGACGGGTTCAAGGAAATCGCCCCCGCCCACAACCCGCCCTATGCGCTCGGCATCCAGCGCTTCCGCGAAAAGCTCCCGGGCGTGCCGCTCGTTGCTCTATTTGAGACGGCATTTTATCAATGGGTGCCCGAGGCGGCTTCGCGTTACGCCGTTCCGCAGACCTGGTACGACGCCGGGGTCCGTCGCTATGGGTTCCACGGCGCGAGCCACAAGTTTGTGGCCGAGCGCAGCGCGGAACTTCTCGGCCGGGCCGACATCGCCGACCGCGTCCGCCAGCTCTATCAGGCGGGCGCCACGCCGGTCCGCGCCGGTGCCGCGCCCCTGCGCATCATCTCCTGCCATCTGGGCGGCAGCAGCTCGGTCACCGGCATCCGCGATGGCGTCGCCATCGGCACGAGCATGGGCCTCAGCCCGCAGTCCGGTCTGCCGCAGAACAACCGCGTGGGCGATCTCGACTCCGCCGCGGTGCCGTTCGTCATGAAGACACTCGGCCTTTCGCTGGCCGAAGCTGAGCGCCAGATGACGAAGGAGTCCGGTCTGCTCGGTCTCTCCGGCGTCGGTAACGATCTCCGCGATATCCGCGCCGCGATCGCGCAGGGCAATGTCCGCGCGCAGCTCGCGATCGACGTGTTTGTCCAGTCCGCGCGCCACTGGGTTGGCTCGTTCCTCCTCGAGCTCAATGGCGCCGATGCCCTGGTGTTCACCGCCGGCATCGGCGAAAACAATCCCGACCTCCGCGCCGCGATCTGCGCGCAGCTCGACCAGCTTGGCATCGTGATCGACCCCGCGAAAAACGCCGCGCTTCGCGGGACCGAAGGCGAGATCTCCGCGGCGAGTTCCCGCACCAGGATTTTCGTCATTCCGGCCAACGAGGAACTCGTGGTGGCCCGGGAAACCGCGCGCTGCATCGCGGCGCAGACCTGATTTTCAACCGCAACCTCTCAACCCAATCCATTATGTCCAAAGCCATCGGTCTCCTCGAAACGCGTGGTCTTGTCACGCTCGTCACCGGCGTCGACGCCATGCTCAAGTCCGCCAACGTCTCGCTCGTTGGCCCCATGAAGCAGGTCGGCAACGCCCTCGTCACCGCCGTCGTCACGGGTGATGTCGCCGCCGTCAAGGCCGCCACCGACGCCGGCGCGCAGGCCGCCCGCACCGTCGGCGAGGTCGTCAGTGTGCACGTCCTCCCGCGCCCGCACGACGATGTCGCCCTCATTCTGCCCAAGGCCGCTCCCGCAACGCCCGCGAAGAAGTAAGCCATGTTCCTCGCGCGCGTCATCGGCTCCGTCGTCTCGACGAAAAAAGACGAGGCGATGAAGGGTCGTAAGCTCGTCATGTTGCGGCCCCTGCTCGTGGATGAAGCCAATCCCGCGCAGTTCCGCCCCGGAGCGAACACCGTCGTGGCCGTCGACGCGCTCGGGGCCGGGCTCGATGAAGTTGTCCTGTTTTGCCAGGGCAGCTCCGCGCGCCAGGCCACCGGCATGAAGACGCTGCCCGTCGACGCCGTCGTCGTCGGCATCGTCGATACCGTCGATGTGCTGAACCACAAAATCTATCCTGCCAAAAAGTAACCGCGGTTCTGAACGATGAGCGCCAATCTCCAACTCGATGAACAAGCCATCCGCACGATTGTGGAGGACGTCATGCGCGGCCTCGGTCGCGCTTCGGCCCCGTCTCCTGCGGCCGCTCCGGCCGCCGCGCCATCCGCGCCGCGTCGCAGCGGACCGCGCTTCGGCGTTTTCGAGGATGTGAAGGAGGCCTGCGCCGCGGCGCAGACGGCCTTTGAGCAGCTCCGCACCAAGGGCGTCGCCGGGCGCTCCAAGGTCGTGGATATCATCAAGGAGCTTTGCACCAAGAACGCCAAGGCGTGGGGCAAGTTCGAGTTTGAGGAGACGAAGATCGGCCGCCTTGAGCACAAGGTCGCCAAGCTCGAGCTCGTGAAGCTCGTGCCCGGCGTCGAGTGGCTGCAGCCGCGCGGCATGAGCGGCGACCACGGCATCACGATGGAGGAGCACACGCCGTTTGGCGTGGTCGGCGCCGTGCTGCCCGTCACCCACTCGGTGCCGACGCTCAGCGGCAACGTCATCAACATCGTCGCCGCGGGCAACTCCGTTGTCTTCAATCCGCACCCCGGCGGCGCCCGCTCGGCGGCGATGGCCGTGCGCGCGTACAACGAGGCGATCTTCGCCGTCCTCGGGATTGAGAATCTCATCTGCACCGTCGAGAAGCCGACCCTGGAGACCTTCGATGCGCTCACGAAAAATGAGC
>JAPLTR010000264.1 GCA_026398065.1 Verrucomicrobiota bacterium
TTCGTCCGTCGTAGTACACATCCACGTCCCCGTGGTCCCGCGTCGCCGGCGTGTCGACATCCACCCCCACGTAACGGTTCGCCGGCACGAAGCGCCGGTAGGGCTTTCGCCCGCAGCCGACGTCGAGGACCTCACCGCTGAGTTCCGGGAAGAAAGCCTGCAACTCCCGCAACAGTCCGCGCCGCGCGAAAAAAAACGGATTGATCAACAGCCCCGCGGCCGTCGGCTCGAACTGCTGCCGTTGCCACCACGCATGCAGCGGCGATGCCGGGGATCGGCTCATGCGGTCCCCGCCTTCCGTACAAAATGCCATCCGTGATACGTCATGCGCGGATCAGGATCGTCGAAGCCCGGCCATTCGTGCACGCACTTAAATTCGGCTTCGAACGCCGCCAACAGTCGCGCCCGATCAAACACCCACGCCGGATAGCCGCCCCCGCCGAGCGACGGCGGCGTCCGCTGGACCGCCAGCCAGTCGCGCCCCCCGTGCCATACCGGCGTCCGGTCGACGATCACATGACGCACGCCACTGGCCACCGCCTCCGCCACCAGCGCGTGCGGCTGTTCCACGTATTGTAGCACACTGGAGAACAGGATCACGGCGGGCGCCGTCCGGGTGCACGCCTCGCCGAGGGTTTCTTCGAAACCCAGTTCCGGCCCGGCAAACTCCGTCCGCCCCGCCGCGACAAACTGCGGCTGCTCCACCACGCACCACCGCACCGTCAGGTCGGCCAGCGCCTCCCGGTGCTGCCACCAGGTGCTGCCGAGGGCACCGCCGAAATCGACCACCTCGAGCCGCCCGCTCCGCTCCGCCGCCACCGCGCGCAAGGCCGCCAGCAACGGCGCGTGCACCGCCGGTTCCGTAAACAAGGTCCCGTCCCGCTCCCACGCCGCCGCCCCGGCACGCACGGCCCGCGCCGCCTCCACCGCTCTCGCCAGCACGGCGGCATCATCGTAGCCCCCGCCCGCCGCCCGCGCGTCCGCCCACGACGAATAGTCGCCGTCAAACCACCGCCATCCAAAGCGGTGGCGCCACCAGCGTCGCGCCGCGACGGGCACGAGTGCCTTCACGATCCCTCTCATGGGCGTCCGCGGTTCATTTTCGCCCACAATCGGCGCCACCACCCCGGCTTCGTGCCCGCGTTCTGCCACAATTCCCGGCACTCCGGATGCTCTTTCGCCTCCGGCCACACCGCCGGCACCGGCGGCGCGGTCCGCAGCGGCGGATTTGCCCAGGACCCCGCACCGCCTGCATTGGTCGCGCCCGCGTCGAATCCGATGTGCTCCACCATCGACCAGGGCGGACGCACGCACAGCCCCCCGTGTTCAAAATGGTGATACAGCCAGCGCACCGCCCAGATGTTCTTCCGCTGCTCGTCCCGCGCCATCGCCGGCAAATCCGCCCCATAGGCGTCCGCGGCGAGCCCCCGCTCCTCCGCTGCCGCCAGTTTTCTCCGGGCCGTCTCCTCGGCCATCCCGCGCCAGCTCCGCGCCCAGGTGCCCCACACCCAACACTCCGCCCGCGCATCGAAATACGGCTCCTGGCCCACGCCCGCCGGCGTCACCCGCGGGTGCGTCCAGGCCGTCACGCTCATCACGCGTGCGTCGTTCGCGAAGCGCCGCAGCACCGCACCCACCCACGCATAGGTCCCCGGCACGGCGATCAGGTCATCTTCCCACACGATAAATGCGCCATGCTTCGCGGCGACTTCACCCACCCCCGCGAGCACATTGCGCCCGAGCCCGAGATTCTCCGCACGCTCCGGCAGCCGCACGGCGGCCCACACGACCGCGCGCCGCAACGCGCGCGTCTCCGCCACCAACGCCGCATCGCCCACGCCTTTTGCGCCATCGGCAAACGCGTAGATCAACGGCACGCGATTTTCCCGCAGACACCGCAGCACCTCAGCGAGATGCCTGGGCCGCGCGTAGGCGAACAACACGACTGGAATGACGTCATCCATCGGGTCAACGCCGGGCATAGAGCAGGTCCCGGTGTGTGCCCGCATCCGTCAGCACCTCCGCCACCCGGTAGCGCGGCTCCAGCACCGCGGCGATCCCTGCCGCATCCCGCGCTTCGACACAGATGAAGCGGGGCACATGGCGCGACCAGTCCAGCCCCCGCAGGGCGGCGACCTCCGCCCCTTCGACATCCAGGCTGAGCAAATCGATCGGCCGCTCGATCCGCGCTTCGTCGATCAGCGCCGACAACGTCCGGGCCGGCACCCGGATCGTTCCCACCGCCGGCAACCGCTGCACGTCCCGCGCCATCGCCACGTGGCGTGCCGTCGCCGCCGCATCCCCCAGCGCCCCGTCGACCGTCGACATCAGGCCCGCCACATGCAGCTCGACCGTCGCACCGGGCACGTCCTCCGCGGCGAGCGCCGCTTCGGCCACGACCGAGGCCCGGCGATTCTTCCGGCATTCGGCGGCCAGCTCCGGCACGGGTTCGACCAGCAGTCCCGTCCAGCCGCGGATTCGTTCGAAATAGTACGTATTGCTCTGGCGCACCCCGTCGTTGGCGCCTGCTTCAATGAATATGCCGCCATCCTGGTCGAGATGCCGTTCCAACTTACAGTCGATGCCGTGCAATGCCGGCCGCGAGTAGCGGCGCACGCCCACCGCCTCGCACGCGCCGCGCCCGAGGCGCTTGAGCGATTGTCGAAATCCAGACGGCAGGTTCATGGGCGCCGGAGATAACGCCACCCGCGCCACGGAATCAACAAAGCCCTCGTCTGCATCGCGGCCGATGCCCGCACCCCGGGATGGAAATACGAGGCCAGCCAGGCCGCCAGCCCGTAGGAAATCACCGTCGCCCACGCGGCCCCGAGCCCGCCCCAGCGCGGGATGAACACCAGGTTCAGCGCGATATTGGCCACCGCCCCCGCACACGTCGCCGCCAGGTAGAACTTCTGAAACCCCTCGTTCACGAGCCACTGGCCCCGCGCCACCCCGAGAAACACGAAGACGCTCGACCAGATGTGCACCGCGAGGATCGGTCCCGCCGCCGCAAACTCCGCGCCATACGCCACGCGCACCACCCAGGGCGCCGCCAGGGCGATCGGCACCGACAGCCCGTAGGCCACCGCCGCACTGAGATCGTAGTACTGCTGCTGCCGGCGCGCATATTCCTCCGGCGCGTTCTGGCGGGCCCGCAAAAGCGCCGGCAACACGCTCGACGCCAGCGCCGTCGGCACAAAATACCACACCTCGCTCAGCTTCGCCGCCGCGGAGTAGATGCCGACCGCCGTCGGTCCCGCCAGCTGGCGCAGCATCACCTCGTCGATCTTCATATAGACCGCGATCGCGAGGTTCGCGAACATCAGCGGCCACGCGTCGGCCAGCAGCCGGCGCATCGTCACCACCCGCGCCGCTGTCACCGGCATGCGCAGCCCGGCCCGCCGCGCCACGAGGAAGAAACCCACCGATCCTAGGGCCATCTCGCCCACCACGACCCAGGCAAAGGTCGTGAGCGGGGCGTTGTTCGCGATCAGCCACAGGCGCACCGCCGAGGCGACCGCCAGCGCCCCGAGTTGCACCGCCGTCGCCACCTTGGCCCTGAGATGCGTTTGCAGCCACAGTTCCGGCAGGAAGAGCGCCGGCTGGAGCAGCAGGATCGCCAGCACCGCCAGCAACCGGGGCTCATCGCCCGACAGGCCGATCCCCGCCCACGCCGCCGCTCCCACCGCCAGGCAACCGCCGACTCCGGCCAGCCCCCGCAGCGTGAAACAGCTAGCCAGCACCTCCGCCGACCGCTCGGGCGCGTTCAACAGCTCCCGTTTCAAAATCGCATCCAGCCCCAGCGTCGGCACGAAGCCCAGCAACGTCACGAGGGCCACCGCATAGCTCAGCGACCCCAGCCGCTCCGGCCCGAGATATCGCGCCACCAGCAGCCCCACCACCGTCCCGAGCAGGAGACGCCCCGCCCGCTCCGCAAACAGCCAGCCGAGATTGGCCGCCGCCTTGCGAAAACCCGGCTTTGCCACGAAATCGGCCATCTGCTGCATTGCGTCGCACGATGAGTTTCACCTCCCACCCGGTCAAGGCCGCCACCTCGGCGTGGGCCATCGCGTTCGTCACCGCGGCCGTCTGGGTGTTGCGCGGCTACCTCTGGCCTACCCTGAGCAATGTCGAGGTCGCCCCGCTGCAGGCAGCGCTCGATCCCACCCTTTTTCGCCACGACTTTGTGGTGCAGGAGGCCCTGCGCTTTTCACCGCGGTTTTACTACAATGAACTGATCCTCCTGCCCGCCCGGCTCGGCTTGCCGTTGGCTTGGAGTTTCGCCCTATGGCACCTGGCGGTGCTCGCCGCCCTCGTCGGTGCGGTCCGCGCCGCCGCTGACACCCTGCGCCTCGTCGCCGTCACATCCGCACTCCTCCTCGTCTGGCTGCTCGTCGTCAACGTCGGCTGCATGGGCGACGTGTACTTCTACACGCACGCCCCCGTGCCAGCGGTCTGGGCCGGAGCGGTCGCCGCATGGGGCGGCGTGTTTGCCCTCCGCCGCCAAGCCATCGCCGCCTTCGGCTGCTTTGGCGCCGCCGCCCTCTTGCAGTTTCTCGTCGGCTTCTACACCGGTCTACTCGCCCTGCCGCTGCTGTGGTCCGCCTCAAACCGGGTCCGCGCGCTCGCGCTCACCGCCTGGGGATCCGGACTCGCCCTCGTCTACGTGCCGCTCGCGATCTCCGGCCGCGCAGACACCACCGCGCTCACACCCGAAGCCTTTGTCGAAATCTACGCCCGCCTCCGCCACCCGCATCATCTGCTACCCTCCTCGTGGCCCTGGCCGCAGTGGCAGCGTGCTGGTTTGTTCTGGCTTGGCGCCTGGTATTTTCTGCACCGCACCTCGTTCAACCGTCCGGCGGTCGAACGCATCGTGCTATACGCGACGCTCGCGCTCACCGCCATGGCCCTCACGATCAACTACGTCTTTGTCGAAATCTTCCCCTCCGTCCTCATCGCCAAGCTCCAGCCCGCGCGCATCACCCCCCTCGCGCAAGCCGTGTTACTCGTTCTGCTGGCCACCCGTTTCGACACCGTGCTCGCCCGCCGCCAGTGGCTCCACGCCGCAGCGCTCGGCCTCGCGCCGTTCGCCCTTTTTCCCGGCCTGCTGCTTCTGCTCGCTGCCGTCCTCACTCCCGCACTGCTGGAAAAACCCACCGTGCGCTGGCCGCTTTGGCTCTTGCTTGCGGCCACCCTCGTCGCCTTTCGACCCTTCGGCGGCAGCCTTGGCTACCACGTCGCCCGCCACGGCCTCTGGCTTTCCCTGTGGGCGGTGGCGTTGATCCCTGCCCTGCTCTCGTCCCGGCCCGCCCTCCTCATTGGCTGCGCCAGTCTCACCATCGGTGTCGCAGGTTTCGTCGCAACCACCCCCGACTTCCTCCCTCCGCCGCTCGCCGGGCGTTTCGCCCTCGATGCCGCCCCTTCCGACCCGCCCGGACGCCTCGGCGCCCGCTTCCGCGCCCGTTCGTCCCCCGACGCACTCGTGTTGGTGCCACCCACCTCCGACGCGTGGAGCTTCAAACTCTACGCCCAGCGCGCCGTCGTCGTGGACGACAAGAATATCGCCTTCACCACCTCCGGCCTCCGTGAGTGGCACGACCGCATGCAGCGTGTGCTCGGCACGCCCTTCGTCCCCGGCCTCGACCCCACCGCTGCCTGGCGCGGCCAATCTCCCGCGGCCCTCGCCGCCCTCGCCGCCCACTACGGCGCACACTATGTCCTCACGCAGGACTCCTGCCACGATTCGCTGCCCGGCCGCCGACTCGACCGTGACGGGGGCTGGAGCCTCTGGGAACTGGCCGCCTCCCCGTAAAAAGGCTTTCTTCCCGTCTCCGCCGCCCTAGCGTGGCCCCGCACCTGCATGAAACTCTCCATCGTCATCCCCTGCTACAACGAGACGAAGACCATCCGTATGATCGTCGATCGGGTGCGCGCCGCGCCGGTGGCCGACAAGGAGATCATCATCGTCGACGACTGTTCGCGCGACGGCACCCGCGAGATTCTCCGCTCCGAGATCGCCCCCCTCGTCGCCAGGATCATCTATCACGAGGTCAACCAGGGCAAGGGCGCCGCCCTCCGCACCGGCATCGCCGCCGCCACGGGCGACGCCGTCATCATCCAGGACGCCGACCTCGAGTACGATCCCAACGAATATCCGCGCCTTCTAAAACCCATCATCGAGGGCAAGGCCGACGTCGTCTTCGGCTCGCGTTTCGCCGGCGGCGACGCCCATCGCGTCGTCTATTTCTGGCACATGATGGGCAATAAATTTCTCACGCTGCTCTCCAACATGGCCACGAACCTCAACCTCACCGACATGGAGACCTGCTACAAGGTCTTCCGCCGCGAGGTGATTCAGAAGATCACCATCGAGGAAAACCGTTTCGGGTTCGAGCCGGAGATCACCGCCAAGGTCGCCCGCTCCGGCTCGGTCATCTACGAGGTGGGCATCAGCTACTACGGCCGCACTTACGCCGAGGGCAAAAAAATCGGCTGGCGCGATGGCTTCCGCGCCCTCTGGGCCATCGGAAAATACAATTTCTTCCGCTGATGAGGGGCGTTTTTTCACGCCATTTTTAATCGGCCGTCCGCGGTTGTGCTCGCGATGGCGGGAGCCCTTCGCAACATTTTTCCGGTGCCGCGACATCTTCCAGCCGCGATTCTGCTGCTCTCCCTGTTGCTGCGCCTCGCGCTCGCCGCAGCGGGCGGCCAGTGTTTCTTTTGGGACGAGGATCGCTACTACCGGGGCGTCCAGCTCTACCGGGCGCTTCTCTCCGTCGATTTTCCGGCCGCGGGCCAGATCGTTGCGATGCCTGAGCACGCACTGTTTCCGTGGGTCGGGGCCGTCGTCGCCGCCGGGCAGCACGCGTTCGCACAATTGACCGCCTTCGGCGACTGGACCCGGCCGGAGTGCCCCTCCCTCACACTGGGGATCGCGGCCGCCTTGCTCTCCCTCTTCTCCACGCTCAATCTCGCGCTGCTGCACCGACTCGCCCTGCGCCTCGGCGCCAGCGCCGAGGAGGCCCTGTGGGCTCTCCTCCTGATGGCCACGGCCAACACGGCATTTTATTACTCCCGCCACCTCCTGCCCTATGAATGTGCGATCTCCGCCGCGCTCCTCGCCCTCGTGGTGGGTCTCGGCCCACCGACGCTCGCCCGCGCCTTTCTCTGCGGGCTGCTAACCGGCGCCACCTATCATCTCTACAACGGCTACTGGTTTCT
>JAPLTR010000002.1 GCA_026398065.1 Verrucomicrobiota bacterium
CGTACGCGCGGACAGCAGCATGTAGGTGCCGGGCTTGGCGTTTTCACCGGCGACCGGCCAGCCGTCACGCCAGAGCAGGGGGCGGATCGCGAGGTTGCCGAAATTGCCCGGGTGATCGAGGTCCTCCTCATAGTGATAGGAAAACACCTCCACCCCGTGGCTGATCTCGAAGCGCCCGAAATGCCCGGGACCGACGAGCCGGCTTTCCGAGCCGAGGAAAAGTTTTCCCCCGCCCTGCATCATGTCCAACCCGTCGTGATCCACGAAAGGCCCCGTCGCACTCCGTGAGCGGCCGACGCGGAGGTTGTAATTCGAGTTGGCCCCCTGGCAGCAACTGCCGTGGGTCGCCAGGAGGTAGTACCAACCGTCCTGATAGATCATGATCGAGGCCTCGCAGTTGATCGCGACGTCGACCGGCTTGGAATTCGGATCGAGGCGCTTACCCGTCCTGGGGTTCAGTTCCAGGACTCGGATGTACCCGAAATACGAGCCATAGGTGAGCCAGAGCCGGCCGTTGGGATCGAGCAGGACGCCGGGATCGATGCCGTTGCAGTCCTCGATGCCATCGGTGGTCGCCACGATGCCGCCCTGCTCCCATTTGAAATCGGGGGAATCGGGATCGAGCGTTTTATTGGAGAGCATTTCGATCTCCGCCTTCGGCTGCGCCCCCACGTTGCGCGCGATATACATGTAGTAGCGGTCGCCCGCGTGGATCACGTCCGGGGCGAGGCCCGTGCGCGGCGTGCCGGTTCCCTGCCGCCACGTCCAACCGTCGTCCGACACCAGCGGGTTGCCGCCGGTGCCCCAGACATAGTATTTTCCCGCGCACTGGATGAGCGTGGAGGGATCGTGGATGCTGACCAGCCCGTCGAGGGCAAACGCCAGGGGCGAGAGCGTGACCATCGCCGCCGCGAGAAGTTTGGATTTCATAGGACGAAGTGGAAATGGGTGCGAGAAAAGGGGGCGCTTCAGGTGAGAAGGGGAACGTCCTGCGGGGCGCGACCGCCGGCTGGCGTTCGGGGTGGGGTGCCCGTGACGGCACCGGCGTGGTGAGGTGATGGTTCGCCCGCATCAGGCAGGCTTCGAGGGGCCGAGGCACCGTGAGGTCACCAAATCCGTCATGGTGCGAGCATCATCGACGCTACCGTCCGACGGCGGAAGCGGGGAGGGGAAGCCTAGCGGAAAATTCGCTGCGCAAAAAGGTACAGATCGTTTCGCCACACGTTAAAATCATGGCCACCTGAGTCGAGGTGCCACACATGCGGCACGTTCTTCTCCTTGAGATAGGCGTGGGTGCGCTGGCTGATAAAGATCAGGCCGTCTTTGTCGCCGCAAGAAATCCAGAGCAGCTTGAGCAGTTGCGCGGCCCGGGCGGGGTCGGGCACGAGCTGCTCGGGCGGCAGGGTGTTGGGCGCCGACGAGAAGCCGCCGATCCACGCGAATTTGTCGAGGTGGGCCAGGCCAAAGTTCAACGACTGCCCGCCGCCCATGGAGAGACCGGCGAGCGCCTGGCTTTCGCGGTCCGGCTTCGTCGAGTACTTGGAGCGGATGAAGGGAACAAGATCGTTGAGGAGATCCTGTTCGAACTTCGCGAAGGCGGGTGCGCTGGCCATCACATTGCCTTCGGCGCGGTCGTTCGGCTGGGCGCGGCCGTTGGGCAGGACGACGATCATGGGCACCGCTTTTTTGTCGGCGATCAGGTTGTCCAGAATCACCTCGGGTTTTGCGCCACGCTGCCACTCGTGCTCGTCGCCGCCGATGCCATGGAGAAGGTAGAGCACCGGATACGGGGTGGCGGCCGTATAGCCCGGAGGCGTGTACACGAGCGTCTTGCGCTTGTTGCCGACGCTGGCGGAGTCGTATTCCACCAGTTCGATCTTTCCGTGGGGGATGTCCTCCCGCACGCGGTTGAAACCCTCGGGGGCGGCGGGTGCGAC
>JAPLTR010000932.1 GCA_026398065.1 Verrucomicrobiota bacterium
GAAAGGAGGGAGCTGACCATGAGTGCGACGCCTCCGATGGTTTCCCGGAGAGGATTTTTGAAAAGTGCCGCCCTGGTGGGCGGCGGACTCGTGCTCGGGTTTCGGCTGACACCGAAACTCGCGGCGGCGGAGCCGGGCGCCGCGGCGGCGACTTTGGCGCCGAATGCGTTTTTACGGATTACGCCCAGCGGGGCGGTGACGGTCCTCGCGAAGCACTCGGAGATGGGGCAGGGCATCTACACCTCCATTGCCATGTGTGTGGCGGAGGAACTCGACGCCGACTGGACGAAGGTCGTGGTCGAAGCGGCGCCCACGGCGCAGATTTTCGCCCACACCGCGTTTGGCATCCAGATGACGGGTGGCAGCACGAGCACGTGGGAATCCTATGACCAGATGAGGAAAGCCGGAGCGACGGCGCGCAAGGAGGGCGATGCGACGGCGGCCTTCGGTGCCGCGACGACGAAGATCGAGGCGACCTTTGATTTTCCCTATCTCGCCCATGCGCGGATCGATTCCGAGGAGAAGGTCACGGGGCGTGGCGTCTTCGGCATCGACGTGAAAGTGCCGGGCGCGCTCACGGCGCTCGTGGCCCGCCCGCCGATATTTGGCGGCAAAGTGAAGTCGTTCGATGCGACGGCGGCGAAAAAGGTCGCGGGGGTGAAAGGCGTAGTAGCGGTTCCAAGTGGCGTCGCGGTGCTCGCCGACGGGGTGTGGGCAGCGAAGCAAGGGCGCGAGGCCTTGAAAGTCGAATGGGACCTCGGGGCGCTCGCCACCCTCGACTCGGTAACGCAGGGCGCAGCGTACGCCGCGCTCGCCAATCAACCGGGCGCGACGGCGCGCAAGGAGGGCGATGCGACGGCGGCCTTCGGTGCCGCGACGACGAAGATCGAGGCGACCTTTGATTTTCCCTATCTCGCCCATGCGGCGATGGAGCCGCTCAATGCCACGGCGCACGTGCGGCCGGATGGAGTGGAGGTATGGGCGCCGACGCAGTTCCAGGGCATGGACGTGCAGAACGCCGCGCGTGCGGCGGGGACGACTCCCGACAAGGTGACAATCCACACGACCCTGCTGGGCGGGGGATTTGGCCGGAAGGCGAACCCGACCTCGGATTTTATCGTGGAGGCCGTGGAGGTTTCCAAGGCGGCGGGGGGCGTGCCGGTGCGGGTCGTGTGGCTGCGAGAGGACGACATGCGCGGCGGTTTCTATCGTCCAAGAACTTTGGTTACCGCCAAGCTCGGCCTCGGTGCAGACGGCAAGCTCACGACGTGGGAGACTCACATCGTGAACCAGTCGATCATCAAGGGCACGGCCTTCGAGCCGATGATGTTCAAGGACAACATCGATGCCACGCAGGTGGAGGGTCTGGCGGACCTGCCCTATGCGGTGCCGAACCTGCGCGTGGACTACCATGTCGCACCCGTCGGTGTGCCGGTGCTCTGGTGGCGCTCGGTGGGGCATTCGTTCTCGGCGTTTGTGAAGGAAACGCTCATCGACGACGCGGCGCGCGCCGCGAAACAGGATCCGATCGACTATCGCATCGCACTGCTCGCCGAGCATCCGCGGCAGGTGGCGATCTTGAAGCTGCTCCGGGAGAAGTCGAATTGGGGCAAGGCCCAGCAGGGCCACGCGCAGGGCGTGGCGATCCATGAATCGTTTGGCTCCATCGTTGGACAGGTCGCGGAAATCTCAGTGGCCGCAGGTGGCGTGATCACGGTCCACAAGGTGACAGCGGTCGTGGACTGTGGCACCGCGGTAAATCCCGCCGGGGTGCGCGCGCAGGTCATGTCGGCCGTCGTCTACGGCATGTCCGCCGCGCTGCAGGGCAAGATCTCCTTCAAGGACGGACAGGTGGAGCAGTCGAATTTCCACGACTATCCAGTGGCCCGGATCGCGGACGCGCCGGTGGTGGAGACATATATCATCGACAGCGGGGCGAAGATGGGTGGGATTGGCGAGCCGGGGACGCCACCGATCGCGCCGGCCATCGCCAATGCGGTTTTGGCCGCGACGGGAAAGCGGTTGCGCACGCTGCCGTTGAACCTGGCCTGATCGGGTCGGTCTGAATAGCACGCCCTACGCTCTTGACGCATGCGCGGGTTGACCGCGTCTTCAGGGAAGCGCGACGCCATGCACGGACTTACCTTCATTCAAGACCTTGCGGTCGTCCTCGTCGTCGCGGGTGTTGTGGGCTGGCTTTGTCAGAGGGTCCATCTCTCGGTGGTCGTAGGGTTTCTCGTGGCGGGCATCGTGGCAGGGCCGAAGTCGCCGCTGGTCTCCTTGGTGAAGGATGCGAGCAGCATCGAGACGCTTGCTCAGCTGGGCCTCGTCTTCCTCATGTTTTCCATCGGCCTCGGGCTGAGCCTGCGAAAAATGCGACGGCTTGGGCCGGGACTGATGATGGCGACTTTTGGCGGGGCGATCGTAATGTACTACCTCTCGCGGCTGCTGGGCGCCTCGCTGGACTGGTCGAGCACCGAGAGCTTGTTTCTCGCTGGCATGCTCATGGTATCGTCGTCGGCGATCATCGGGAAAATTTTGCAGGAAACGGGCACGAACCACGAGCGTTCGGGGCAGCTAGCGATGGGCATCTCGGTGCTCGAGGACGTGGTCGCGGTCGTGATGCTGACGCTGCTGAGTTCGGTGGTGTCCGTGGTCGAGGGTGGCACGGGCGGGGGCGCCAAGCTCGGCGGGACGTTGCTTAACCTCGGCGCGTTTGTCGTGTTGGCCGGGATCTTGGGCCTGCTGCTCGTGCCGTGGCTGCTGAAGCGGATGAGCATCTCGGCGCACGAGGAACTGCAGACGCTCGGGCTGGCCGCGCTGCTTTTCGGAATGGCGGTGGTCGCGGTGCAGGCGGGATATTCGCCGGCGTTGGGCGCTTTTTTGCTGGGAACCATCGTGGCGGAGACGTCGCACCGACATCAGGTGGAGCGGACCTTTGAGGGGATGCGCGATGTGTTCAGCGCGGTGTTTTTCGTGGCGATCGGCATGCAGATCGACGTGCGCGAGCTGTGGAGTTCGGCGGGGCTGATCGCGGGCGTGGCGGCCTTCACGCTGGTGGCCAGGCCGCTGGCGGTGACCAGCGGGCTAACTTTGATTGGCACGCCGCTGAAAGACGCCATGCGCACGGGCCTGACGGGAACGCCGATCGGCGAATTTTCGTTTATCATCGCGCAACTGGGGGTGACCGCGGCGGTGGTGCCGGCGCGGTTTTATCCGCTGGCGGTCGGGGTTTCGCTGCTCACGACGCTGTTTGCGCCGTTCCTGACACGACGTTCCGAGAGGATCGCGGACGCCGTGATCGCGCGGCAACCGCGGTGGCTGGCCGACTGGATCGGCGCCTACCACGGCTGGCTGGACGGGCTGCAGCAGCGGCGTTCGCGCAACCTGCTCTGGAAACTCAGCAGGAAGCGCCTGATCCAGGTGAGCGTGGGCGGCCTGTTTGTGACGGGGCTGGTGGTGTTTTCCGGACAGTTTTTCGCAATGGCGGAAGAGATGATTGGGCGCGGAAAACTTTTCCCGCACGACCTCGAGCTGATCTTCATCACGATTCTGGTGCTCATGGTGCTGGCCCCGCTGGTGGCCATCTGGCGAAATTTCTCCGCGATGGCGATGCTCTACGCCGAGGTCTCCACGAAGGGGCATCCGCATGCGAATCGACTGCGACCGTTGGTGGAGACGGGGCTGAAAATCCTCGCTGGCGGAGGAATGTTTGTCTGGATCGCTGCGATCCAACCGGCGGAGGGCATGGGTAAGCACGTGCTGTTGTTCAGTGCGGTGGTCGCAGTGATCGCGTTGGTGGTGCTGCGCCGCAAACTGATCTACTGGCACAGCGAAATGGAAGTGGAACTGATGAGCGTGATCGAGACGGGCGATTCCAAGATGACAGCGACCACCGCGCCGTGGCTCCAGCCACACGGCGAATGGAACCTGCATATGATCGACTGCACCCTGCCAGATCTGGCGGATTGCCAGGGAAAGAAAATTTCCGAACTCGGATTGCGGACCCGTTTCGGATGCTCGGTGGTCGGGATCGAGCGGCAGGGTTTTATGATCCCGCTGCCTCCCCCCGAAGCGGTGCTCTACCCACGCGACAAGGTGCTGCTCCTGGGCACGCCGGAGCAGGTGAACGCCGGCAAGGCCTTTCTCGGTGCGGTGTCCGGCGCGCCGACCGCAGACTCACTGTTCGAGGAGGTGCAGATGGAAGCGCTGAATGTGCCTTTCTGGAGCCGCGCCTCGGGCCGCACGCTGGCCGAGCTTTCGCCGGCTCAAAACCACGGAGTGCAGATTGCCGGCGTGAACCGAAACGGTCTGCGCATCCTGAATCCACGAGCGCAGGAGACGATCCGGGCCGGCGACGAAGTCCTCGCCTTGGGCGCGCCGGTGCACATCGCCGCCTTCAAGGCCTGGTTGCGCGAACGGGTGGAGGAAACGCCGGAAGATGTGAAGGCCGACTAAAAACAAAAAAGCGCGCCGGGCAGGGCGCGCTTGGAAAAGCGGTGGAAGGAGGCGGCCAGGCCGCGTCGGTCGATCAGTTGGAGCCGTGGGTCTTGACCGGCTCGGGCTTCTTGGCCTCGGGGGCGGGAGCGGGCTTGGCCTCGGGCTCTTCGTCCTTCGACGCCTTCTTGAATTCCTTCATCGACTGGCCGAGGCCCTTGGCGAGCTGAGGGAGCTTCGTGCCACCAAACAGCACCAGCAGGATGACGAGAATAATGACAAGTTCTCTGGGGCCGAGGCCCATGATGCCCGCGAAGAAGGTTGTGAGCGTGGTCATAGTGGGGTAAACGTAGGCTGGCGGTCTGGGCTGTAAAGCGGGAAAGCGCTGTCGTTAGCGTGGCTGGACCACAACTTCGTCACCGGGCGACGGTTGCCCAGAGATGATTTTCGCCCCGACCGTGCGGCCCCGGGTGTTGTGCGAGATTTGGAGGCGGGCGGTTTCGCGGAGATCGTCGGTGCGGACGACGAGTTCTGCTCCTGCGGCGAGGGTGGGGGCGGGCAGGTCTGCGGCCAGAGCCACAAAGGCAAAACTATGCGCCGGATCGACCGCGAGGACCCGCCCAACGAGCTGGCGCGGGCTGGCGTGTAGGATTCCAGTGGGAGGCGAGGTCGCTAGGTCAGACTCGTGGCTGCGAACCGCTGACGCAGGTGCCGACGGCGTAACACGCGCGCAGGCGAACGGAAAAAAAATCACCGCCAGCAGCGTGAGCAGTCTGGCGGTGAAAGGCATGGCAAGCGCGAATAGCGCGCGTTTCCAAATCTTGCTTAGATCTTCGGCGCTGGGAAACCGAGACCGCCGGGGAGACTGCCGGGACCGAGCGGACCGCCGGAGGGCAACCCGGGTGCGCCGGGAGCACCGCCGGGACGCGAAGTCGCGGCGATCTTCATCAGGTTCTGTGCGTTGTCGATCTGCTCGGCGTCGAAGAAGCCGTGGAGCTGGCGGATGCGCGTCGGGTGACGCATCTTGCGGAGCGCCTTGGCTTCGATCTGCCGGATGCGTTCGCGGGTGACCTTGAACTGTTTGCCGACCTCCTCGAGGGTGCGGCTGTAGCCGTCGACGAGACCGAAACGCAGCGACAGCACTCGGCGCTCGCGTTCCGTGAGAGAGTCCAGGACATCGACGATCTTTTCGCGCAGGAGCGAATAGGCGGTCATGTCGTAAGGATTCTCGGCGGATTTGTCCTCGATGAAATCGCCGAAGGACGTGTCGTCGCCGTCGCCGACGGGCGACTGGAGCGAGATGGGCTGCTGCGCCATCTTCATGATCTGCTGCACCCGCTCGACGGGCAGGTTCATCTCGTCGGCGACCTCGTCGGGCGTCGGCTCATGACCGTATTCCTGGAGGAGCTGCTTCTGCACCTGCATGACCTTGTTCAAGGTCTCGATCATGTGGACCGGGATGCGGATGGTGCGGGCCTGATCCGCGATGGAGCGGGTGATGGCCTGGCGGATCCACCAGGTGGCATAGGTGGAGAACTTGTAGCCGCGGCGATACTCGAACTTCTCGACGGCCTTCATCAGGCCCATGTTGCCCTCCTGGATCAGGTCGAGGAAAGAGAGGCCGCGGTTCGTGTACTTCTTCGCGATGGAGATGACGAGTCGGAGGTTGGCCTCGACCATCTCGGTCTTGGCCTTGTGAGCCTCGCGGACGTGGATGAAGGTCTGGTTGACGACGCGCTGCAGCTCCGCAGGTGCGATGCGCTGGGTGGCCTCGATCTGCTTCAGACGGGCCTGTACCACCTTCGTATCGATGGCGGCGTCTTTCTTGGACTTCGGGTGTTTGGCGCGCTCAAGCTGGGCATGGAGCGAATCGATCTCCTCGAGGGTCGGACGAAGCTGTTCGAGGTATTCCTCGTAGACCTTCAGCTTGAAGAAGAACTTGGAGAAGAAGGCGCGGAGAATGTTTTCGCGCTTCCGGAACTTCGACAGGACCTTCTTTTTTTCCGCATCACTCTTGGCCTTGAGGTACTCGGCCCAGGCCTCGGCGGTGCCGGCCTCGGACTTTTGCGTGTTCTCGACGAGCTTGGGCAGGCCCTTGAAGTATGCCTCGCGGGAATCG
>JAPLTR010000074.1 GCA_026398065.1 Verrucomicrobiota bacterium
GATGGGGTCGCCGGTCTTCAGCTTGATCGGCAGCATGATCACGAAGACGACGATGAACATGTGACCGACGCCGGGGCCGGAGGGCATCGCGCAGACGTCGTCGCGACCGGTGCTTTTAGCGAGTTCGCGCGCGAGCCACGCGTAGTAAAATGCGGAGAGACCGAGCGTGAGGCCGACGGCAGGGAGGATGCGACCGAACACGAGGTCGTCGGGCATCTGCAACACAAAGCGCAGGAGCCCGGTGAGCGTGAGCAGGTTGACGAGGATGTTGGTGCCGAAGCCGAAGAAGGCGTTCCAGTCGCCCGGGGCCCAGAGTTTTGGGCGGAAGGTGGTGGTCATGGATGAGTGATGCTCGATTTCAGGGATCAGGGGCCCGCAAGGGCCGAGAGGATTTTATCGGACGACGTGACCCAGCCGAAGATGCCGCCCTGCGCGGAAATCATCTTCAGGGCGGCGGTTTGAAATTCGGGGAAGTAGGAGCCGACGCAGTCGGACGGGACGAGGCAGTCGTAGCCGCGGTCGTTGGCCTCGCGCACGGTGGTGTGGACGCAGACTTCCGTGGTCACGCCGGTGACGATGAGCTGGCGGATGCCGCGGTTCTGGAGGATCGCGTGGAGATCGGTGGCGTAGAAGGCGCCTTTGCCGGGCTTGTCGATGACGGGCTCGGCGGGGAGCGGGGCGAGTTCGGGGATGATGCTGTGGCCGGGTTCGCCCCGGATCAGAATGCGGCCCATCGGCCCGAGGTCGCCGATGAGGCGCGCGCCGCGGCCGCGGTGGCGTTTCGCGGGAGGGAGATCCATGAGATCGGGACGGTGGCCCTCGCGCGTATGCATGACCTGAAGCCCGAGGGCGCGCCACGCGGCGAGGAGCTTCTGATTCGGCGCGATGGTGCGGCGGAGCTGGGCGACGTCGTTGCCGAGGGTTTCGCCAAAGCCACCGGGCTCGAGGAAGTCGCGCTGCATGTCGACAATGAGGAGTGCGCAGGTCGTGGGCCGGAACTCGAAGGGGTAAGGCTCGGCGTCGAGATGGAGCGGGAGCGCGGGATTCATGCGGCAATGGCGGGAAGCTGTGCGACGGGCGCGGTGCAGACGCCGGATTGCTCGAGGACGCGGGCTACACGGAGGAGGGCGGCCTCGTTCCACGGGGCGGCGATGAGCTGGACGCCGATGGGCAGCGGGCCGACGGTGTGGACCGGCGCGGCGACGACGGGGAGCCCGATGAACGAGATCGGTTGGGTGAAGAGGCCGAGGTTGGGCCGTACGGGAAGCTCGACGCCCTCGAGCGTCATCAGCTCCTGGCCGACGAGCGTGGCCGAGACCGGGGTGGCGGGGGCGAGCAGCACGTCGGCGTGACGAAAGAGTTCGAGAACCTGGGCGCGGTACCAGCCGCGAAACTTCTGGGCCTGGAGATACCACGCCGCGGGGAGGAGGGCGCCGGCGAGGAAGCGGTCGCGGGCGGCGGGATCGAAATCGGCGGCGCGCTTCTTGAGGCGCTCAAGATGGAACTGCCCGCCCTCGCTGGCGGTGATGAGAAACGCGGCGGAGCGGGCGATGGCGGCCTCGGGCAGCTCGACGCGACGGCCGCCCCCGAGCGCGGAGGCGACCGCGGCGACTGCGGAACGGGCGGGGGGCGGACAGTTTTTCTCGAAGTAGCCGCCGAGTGTCGCGACGCGGAGATCGCCGGGGCCGGATTCGAGCGTGGGAAAGGAGGGTTCGGTGGGACGCTGGGCGCAGGCGTGGTCGCGGGGATCCGGCCCCTGCATCGCGTCGTAGGCGACGGCGAGATCGGCGACGCTGCGCGCGAAGGGGCCGATGTGATCGAGGCTGTCGACGAACGGAAAACTGCCGGCACGGGAGAGACGTCCGTAGGTGGGCTTGAGGCCCCAGATGCCGCAGAAGGAGGACGGGACGCGGATGGAGCCGTTGGTGTCGGTGCCGAGGGACAGGGGCACGAGGCCGGCGGCGACGGCGGCACCGCAACCGCCCGACGAACCGCCGGCGGAGCGGGTGAGATCGTGGGGATTGCGGGTGGGGCCATCGTGGGCGTTGTCGGTGACGAAGTCGTAGGCGTACTCGCCCATGTTGAGCGCGCCGAGGCAGATGGCGCCGGCCCGGCCGAGGCGCTCGACGGCGGTGGCGTCCTCGGTGGCGGGCGGGTTGTCGCGGTTGATCTTCGAACCGGCGACGCTGACGACACCAGCGAGGTCGAAGAGGTTTTTTACCGCGTAGGGGACGCCGGCGAGCGGGCCGGGGTCGCGGCCGGCGGCCAGCGGGCGGTGACCTGGCGACCGCGGACGGCGGCGGCGAGTTCGAGCGCGGTAGCCGAGGAAAGGGTCATGGGGTGAAGACGGGGGCGAGTTCGGCGTCGCCAGGGAGAGCGAAGGCGAGGAGCGGGGCGGCGAGGGCGGCGGTGCGCTGGAGGTTTTGCACGACGCCGGGGCGATGCGCGGGAGCGAGGGGGAGGCCGAGGGCGCCAGCGGCGTGGGTGGCGTAGGCGTCCCAATCGGCGGCGGCGGTGGTCGGCGCCGTGAGCGCGTGGGAGACGTGGGCGGCGACGATCTTCCAGCCGACCTCGGGAAAGCGCACCCAAGTCTGAGACTGGCGGCTGTGGCGGGGCTGGCCGCCGACGAGCTGCGCGATCTCGCACATCACGGAGGCGGTGTCGGAGCCGAAGGCGACGATCTCCCGACGAAGGAGGCGGCGGTCGGTGAACGGCGCGGCGGCGGCGTTCTGACGGTAGGCGACGATCGCCGCGGAGCCGTAGAGGTGTTCGCTGACGCCGTAGCGTATGACGTGGGGGGAGTCCCAGAAGAAATCGTTGAGCGTGGCGAGGTCGTGGGCGGCGAGCGCCCGCTCGTAGAGATCGTGGCGCGCGGTGAGCTCGGCGATGACGGCGGGGTCGTTGACGGAGGGCATCGTGGGACGGGTGAAACGGTAGCAGGAGGCGGGCCGCAGGCCCCGCGTCCGCGGTCCGGGAGCTGGCTCCGGAGACGGGACGCGGGGCGGAGGCGTCAGCTTACCACTTGAACGAGGTGGTAAATTCGACCGTGGGACCCTGGCTCGGGCTGATGAAGGTGTCCCAGAAAAGGAACTGCGGGGTGTAGTACTTCGCGTTGAGGATGTTGGTGCCGTTGACGCGGAAGGACCACGGGCCCTTGTGATAGAAGAGCGCGGCGCGGGTGACAAAGTACGAGGGGAGGCGGATCTGCTGGAGGTAGCCGGCGTACATCGAGGAGACGTAGGTGCCGCCGAGGGAGCCGCCCCAACCGGCCTTGGCCGTGTACGTGCCGCCGACCGAGAAGACCTGGCGGGGCGTGGGCGTTTCGAGGCCGGAGGGGACGCCGATGAGGCCGCCGACCGCGACGTACCGGCCGCCGTAGGACTTGGCGGGATCGAGGCCGAGGTAGGAGGGCGTGACGCCCAGGAAGAAGGGCGAGTTGAGCAACGTGGTCTTCTGCCACGTGGCGGCGGCGGTGAAGCTGAGGGTCTTCGTGGGGGCGTAGCGGGCCTCGACCTCGAAGCCGCGGGACTTGTACTTGTCGAAGGTGCCGGCCTGGGTGTTGAAGGCGGTCTTGTCCTGGCGGTAGAACGTCAGGGTGGCGTAGAGCTTCCGCTCGAGGATCGTGCCCTTCAGGCCGGCCTCGGTGATCTTGGAGTCCTGGAGCCAGGTATCGCCCTCGAGGTTGAGACGGTCGACCATGCCGCCCTGGCCCAGCTCAACGTAGTTGGACTCCGCATACGTGATATACGGCGTGAGGCCGCTGGTGGCGCGATAGCTGAGGCTGGCGTTGTAGGTGAAGGCGCTCTTGCTGCCGGAGGCGCGGGCGAAGGCGGCGTTCAGGTCGGTGCCGTTGGTGTCGGCCTCGTAGCGGTCCCAGCGGGCGCTGAGGATGGCGCTGACGTTGTCGACGAGCATGGTGTCGACGAGGCCGAAGACGCCGAAGTCGGAGGTGTCGCCGATCTGGCGCCAGTTGTAGGGGACGTTGCCGGTGCCGGTGTAGGCGCCCTCGAAGCGGTCGTTGCCGGTCGGCCCGACGGAGAGGTCGCGGCGGTCGAGGACCTGGTAGCCGCGGCCGCGGGACTCGCGCTCGTCGCCGCTCGTGTAGCGGTACGAGGCACCGAAGAGGGTGTCGAGGACGGTGCCCTTGGCGGGGGTGTACTTGTAGTGGACCGTGGTCTTGTTCTCGAAGACGACGTCGGTGTAGTCGGCGGTGAATCCATAGCTCGAATACTTCGTGTGGTTCATCGAGTCGTAGAACGACTGGTTCTTCAGCGTAAAGTCGTCGCTGAAGGTCTTGGTGACATCGAAGAAGCCGGTGAGGGCGTCGGTCTTGGAGAAGTCGAGGGTCTCGGCCTGGATGGTGTGGTGGCTGAGCTTGACGGTGCGGACGGTGGCGGGGTTGAGCGCGAAGGCGGCGGTCTGCTGGGGGGTGAGCGCGCCCGCGGGAAAGGGGTTGGCGAAGGCGAACTGCTCCAGCGAATACGCGCCGACCTCGGCGGGGGTGAGGAAGCCGTTGCCGTTGGTGTCGAGGTTGAGCGCGGGGCGGCCGGCGAGGTATTCGCCATCGGTGTCGATCATGCGCTGCGTGACGCGGTTCCAGCCGAGGCTCTGGTTGAGATTGCCGCGCTGGGCCATGCCGCCGTACTCGAGGAGGACGCTGTCGGAAACCTCGGTGTCGATGGCGAGCTGCACGAGGGCGTCCTTGTTGTAGATCTTGTCGTAGTAGCTCTTGGAGTCCTCCTTCTCGACGAAGACGTAGGCGCCGGAGCGGAGGCCGAAGAGCTTGAAGGGCGTGCCGTATTCGACGCTGCCGAGTTTCTTGCCGTAGGTGCCGACGGTGGCGCTGGCGAGGCCGACGGGCTGGTCGATGAACTTGGCGGTTTTGCTCTTCGCGGTCTTGGGGATGAAGTTGAGGATGCCGCCGACCTTGCCGCCGCCGTAGACCGGCGGGGGCGGGCCCTTGATGATCTCGACGTAGTCGGTGCCGGCGATGGGGGTGGGGAAGTTGCCGCGGTTCTCGATGCGGCGGAAGCCGCGGAAGAAGTTGTCGGCGCGTTCGCCGCGGACATCGAGGGCGCCGGGGACGCCGAAGTAGTTTCCGGTGAAAGAGCCGGCGGTGACGGCGACAAAGTCATTCACCGTGCGGATGCTGTAGAGGTCGGTGAGGGAGCTCTCGATGAGGGTCACGGAGCGCGGCGTGTCCTGCAGGCTGCGGTCGGTGCCGAACACGCTGGCGGTGGTGCGGTCGGGCAGGACGCTGTAGAGGTCGACGGCCTTGGCGTCGGCGACGAACTTTTCGAGGGTGACGATTGGCTCCTTGGCCGGGGCGGTCTGGGCGTGCGCCGGAGCGGCGGTGCCGAGGAGGAGCGCGAGGGCGGCGTAGGCGAAGTGGGCGACGGGCGGCCGGTGGCGGCCGGGGACGGAGAGGGCGAACAGGGCATTCATGGTGCGGAGGGAACTGGAGGTGCGGTGCAGACGCATGGTGTGGAAGCGGGCGCGGTGCTTGAGCAGCGCCTGTGCCACATTGTATCCAATCTTGTATCCGCTAAAATTGCGCCCGGTCCGGCATTCGTCGTTGCGTGGGCGGCGCGGCGGGGTTGGAGTTTTCTCCCCAATGGCCACCAGTCGTCGCACCTCTTCGGCGGCCCGCGCGAAAAAGCCGGTGCCGGCCACCCGTTACCACCTGGGCAAGGAGATCCTGCGCAACCTGCGCGAGCGCATCCTCAACTGGCACTATCCGCCGGGGCGCCACCTCGGGGAGGAAATGCTGTGCGCGGAGTTTGCGGCGAGCCGCATCCCGGTGCGCGAGGCGCTGCGGGTGCTGGCGGAGC
>JAPLTR010000184.1 GCA_026398065.1 Verrucomicrobiota bacterium
CGGGGCCGGCGTGGGGCTCGCGTCCGCCGCCGGCGTGGGGGCCTCCGGGATCTTGATGAGGTATTGGATCGGCCTCGAGCGCGCCCACTGCTGGATGCGCTCGAGCACCACGAGCTTGGCCCGGCGCGCGTCGGCGGTGTCGTCGAACTCGGGCAGCACGTCGTGCATCGCCTTGCGCAGCAGGGGATTGTTGCGCAGCGACGACTGGAGCTCGGCCAGCGAGTCGCGGATCACGCTGAGCCGGCGCAGCTCGGGCACGTTCGCCACGACCCCGTCGGGCGAGAACGACGCCATCGTGGTGAGCGGGAGGGCGCGCTGCGCCTTGGCGTCGAAGGCGCTGGTAACGGGCTCCTTCAGCGTGATGGCGTAGTGCCCCGCCTTGGGCGGCGTGGTGCCCTCCTGCGGCACGATCGGGTCGACGGCGGCCACTGGCACCGTCACCTCCACGTTATCGAGGTACGCGATGAGCTTGCCCGGCGGGGCGCCCGTCTGGTCGTCCACGATGTCCGCCGAGCCGACGCCCGACACCTTCAGCTTGATCACCGTGTCGGCGAGGCCGACGCCGGTGGCGGCGTCTTTCTTGAGTTTGACGGTCCCCGTGACGCGGAGCTCGTCGATCGTCAGGGTCGCGGTCCCGTTGTCCGCGCTCCTGCTGATGAACTTCGCCTTGCCGTGCACGCGGACGTCGGTGCCCTGGTCGTCGAGGTCGGAGCCGACGTCGGCGATGAGCTTGCCGAAGGTCACCTTGCCGTTGATGTCCGTCGCGAGCGCTTTCGGCAGCGTCGTCCACGGCATGTTGACCTTCATGAAGTCATCAATGCGCACTCCGCTCGCCGCCCGGTTGCGGTCGATCGAGTGGATCGGGCGGTGCTCGAGGTCGGGCAGGACGCCCAGCCGCCGCGTGAGCGCGTTGGTGAACCGCCCCAGCACCAGGAGGCGGAACGGCAGCCGCTGCGGGATCGGGGTCCCTGTGATGTTGGTGCGGTAGGTCAACATCAGCCGCGAGCGGTAGCGCTCGGGCACCGGCGAAGTCGGTCTGGGTTGGGTGATGATTCCGCTGGCCACTGGTGCTGCCTCCTCGATCCAGAAACGTTCGGTGGGATGATCCTGCTTGCAGAGTTATCCGCCGGTCCCGAATGCCGCAAGAAACCGGGCCGGTCCGCGCGGGGGGGAGGGAGCTCTCGAAAACGCGACTCCGCCCCGAGTGTCGTGTTCATCGACCCGCGCTCCCCGGTTGGGGGCGCCGACCGGCGCGGTTTCTTGCGCCCGACGGCGGCGCCCGCTCGAATGGCGCAGAGACTGTCGTGTCGCCCCCCGGTCGCCTCTCCCCACACCGCGCGCTCGCCGGGCCGCCCGCGCTCCCGCCGCACGCCGCGGCGCTCCACCGCTCGCCCGCCGCGGCCCAGCCCCGCAGCCTGCACGCGGCGCAGCGCTTCGCGGGCGGAGTGATCCAGCGCGCCGGGGCCGACACCAACGCGTCCCGCGAGCGCATCTACCAGCTCGTCGAGCTGTGCTCGGCGCTCATCGATATCGGTAAGCAGGGATCCGGGGAAACCCTGATGTCCCGTCAGAGCGCTTGTTTCACGGTCTCT
>JAPLTR010000867.1 GCA_026398065.1 Verrucomicrobiota bacterium
TCCGGTCCCTTCCCGGAGAAAGGTCCGCTCAAGCTCCAGGATCACGGCAATCCTGTTCGCTTCCGCAACATCTGGTATCGCCCCCTCCCCCCGCGCTCCGTCGAGGGCGGCACCGACGGTGCACTCACGCCCGAGGCGACCACCGCCAAGCGCAAGGAAATCGCCGCCATGATCCGCGCCGATGCCGCGAAGCTCTCCGGCACCGCCCAGCTGCTCCGCCTCGCCGAGTCGCTCGTCTATGAAGATGAGACCGCCGCCCACGCCCAGGTCGAGAAGCTCGCCGCGGCCTATGCCGCGGGCGTGAACGCGCTGGCCTCCGCCGAGCGCACCACGAAAAAAGGCGAGGTCCAGTCCGTCCTCCGCGCCTTCCAGTATCTCGGCAAAGCGTCGATCCTCCCCGCGTCCTTCGGCCCGCGCGCGACCCTCGAAGCGGTGGTGAAAGCCGAAGGTTGGGACAAGGACAAGAAGTAGCCCTCCTTTCGCTTCGCCCTCCTCGGCGGCATGCGGCCACTGCCCATGCCGCCTTTTTTTCGGACACCGCCTCGCCCGTTTCCGCCAATCGACAATCCAAAATCGAAATTCGAAAATTCCATGACGCTCCAGGAAACCGCCCCCGTCGATCTCGCCACGCCGTCCGGCCCGATGCGGACCCATCTCTTCCGTCCGGCCGCCCCCGGCCGCTATCCCGGCATCTTGCTCTACTCGGAGATCTTCCAGGTCACTGCGCCGATCCGCCGCACCGCCGCCCTCCTCGCCGGCCACGGCTTCGTTGTCGCCGTCCCCGAGATCTATCACGAGTTCGAGCCCGCCGGCACCGTGCTCGCCTACGACCAGGCCGGCGCCGACCGCGGCAACGCCCTCAAGACCACCAAGCCCCTCGCCGCCTACGATGCCGACGCCCGCGCCGTCCTCGCCTTCCTGAACGCGTCCGAGCACTGCACCGGCCGCCTCGGCGTCCTCGGCATCTGCATCGGCGGCCACCTTGCCTTCCGTGCCGCGATGAACCCTGAGGTGCTCGCCGCCACCTGCTTCTACGCGACCGACATCCACAAACGCGGCCTTGGCCAGGGCATGAACGACGACTCCCTCGACCGCATCCCCGAGATCAAGGGCGAACTCCTGATGATCTGGGGGCGCCAGGACCCGCACGTCCCGCTCGAGGGCCGCGTGAAAATCCAGGCCGCCCTCAACGCCGCCGGCACGCACTTCACGTGGCACGAGTTCAACGGCGCCCATGCCTTCCTCCGAGACGAGGGCTACCGCTACGACCCCGAGCTCGCCCTTCAAAGCTACCTGCTCGCCCTCGCGCTCTTCCGCCGCCGGCTCGGCGAAGGCGACCGCCGCGCCGGCGCGGCCGGCTTGATCGAGACGAAACACTGACGTCCGCTCACCTCCGCTCCGCGTACTCCGGCGGCACCGCCGTGATGGGCCGCCACGCGACGTCGCGGTAGAAGATCTCCGCACCCTCCGACTGCAGGATAATCGGCCCCGCGGTCACCGGCTGCGGGGTCGGCGTATCCATCCTCAACGTACGGTGCAGACGCATCACGACCTGGCCGTTCACAATGTGGATGCTGTCCTCGCCGAGGCAGACGAGTTCGACGGTGTTCCACTCCCCCGTCGGCTTCTCCGCGTCCGGCTGCTTCACGCAGCGCCCGTCCTGTCCCGGCACCTGGGCAAACACGTTCCAGGGCCCCTTCGGATCGTAGTCGTACACCGCCTTCGTCGTCGCGTTGCCCGTGCCCCTGCGCAGGGTCGAACGCACAAACACGAACGACCCGATCGAATACAGGTCGCCCACGTCGCGCTCCTGGATCTGCAGCTCCGTCGAACGCGACCACACCCGGCCCTCGGCCCCGGGCTCCGCATGCACGTGGTAGAGCAGCCCGCTGTCGCGCGGCGTCTCGGGCTTCTCGCGCGGCGGCCACTTTTTCTCGCCCCACTTGAACTGCAGCTTCAGGTGATAGTTGGTCAGCGAGGCCTTGCTCCGTAGTTCGCCAAACACCTGCCCCGAGATCCGGATCGCCGGCTGGCCGTCGACCTTTGCCACGGTGAACACGCCGAGCGGATCGCGATCGGCTCCGACCGGCTCCGTGTAGTTTCCCTTGGCGTCCTTGGCCAGCCCTTCGACGACCGACGACGCATGGGGCTTGCTCAAATACATGGTCCAGCCCGCCAGGTCCTTTCCGTTCCACAATGGCCGCCAGGCCTCTGCGGCCCGCGTGGTCTGGCCGGACAACAGCACACTCAACGCAATCAGGGCGGGGTAACGCATTTCCCCTCTTCCTTGTGGTTTGCGCCGCCCACCGCAACGCCCTTCTTCCGTTTTCCCGCGGCATCCCTGTTGGAAAATTCCGATTTCCCGCCATCCGCAAACCGGCTCCACTCCTTCCTGTGAGTTCCCGCGCCGCCCCCTCCCTGCCAAAGTCCCGCCTGCCTCCCGTGACTCCGGCACGATCCCTCCTCCTGGCCGGAGGGTTCCTCACTTTCGCCGTGGTGGCCGCCTACCACCGGGTCCTCCCCTTCCCGCTCTATTTCGACGACGTCCCCGCCATCGTGGAGAACGAGACCATCCGCCATCTGGGCCGGCTCGACAAGGTGCTCTCTCCTCCGCTCAACGGCAGCGCCGTCACCGGCCGCCCGCTGATCAATCTTTCCTTCGCGCTCAACCATGCGCTCGGAGGGACCGCGCCTGCCGGCTACCACGCCGTCAACCTCGCGCTCCACGCCGCCTCCACGCTCCTCCTCTTTGGACTGGTCCGCCGCAGCCTGCGGCTGCCGGCGCTCGTCGCCCGCTTCGGTCGCGACTCCACGACGCTCGCCCTCGCCACCGCCCTGCTCTGGGCCGTGCATCCGCTGCAAACCGAGTCGGTCACCTGCATTGCGCAACGCACCGAACTTCTCGTCGGCCTTTTCTACCTGCTGACCCTGTACGCCCTGGTGCGCGGTGTGGCGGGCGAACGCCCCGGACCCTGGCCCGCGCTGGGCGTGGCCGCCTGTTTTCTCGGCATGGCCAGCAAAGAGGTCATGGTCTCCGCTCCACTGCTCGTGCTGGTCTATGACCGTGCCTTCGTCGCCGGCTCCTTTCGCGCCGCCTGGCTCGCCCGCCGCCACTTCTATCTCGGCCTCGCGGCGTCCTGGCTCCTCCTCGTCGCGTTGCTCGTCGCCACCGGCGGAGCCCGCGGAGCCGCCGCGGGTTTCGGCCTCGGCGTCACGGGATGGAGCTACCTCCTGAAACAGTGCGAGGCCATCGTCCACTACGTCCGCCTCGCCTTCTGGCCGAGTCCCCTTGTCGTCGACTACGGCGCCGATGTCGTCGGCGGGCCGGCCGCCGTCTTGCCACAGGCCCTCGCGTTGCTCGTGATCTTCGGCCTCACGCTCGTCGGTCTCTGGAAGAACGCCCGCCTCGCCTTTGTCGGGCTCTGGTTTTTCGCGATCCTCGCCCCGAGTTCGAGCGTCGTTCCGCTCGTCGCCCAGACCATGGCCGAGCATCGCATGTACCTTCCGCTCGCGGCCCTCGTCACCCTCGCCGTCCTCGGCTGTTACGCCGCCGCGGGAAAACGCGGCCTGCTCCTCCCGCTCGGGGTCGCGTTCGCCTTCGGTGGCCTGACCCTCCGCCGCAACGACGACTACCGCAGCGAGATCAGCCTTTGGTCTGTCACCGCCACCCAACGCCCCTTCAACCCCCGCGCCCACGCCAATCTCGGCGCCGCCCTCCTGAAGACCGGCGCCGTCGCCGAGGCCGTGCGTCACCTCGCCGAGGCCGTGCGCCTCAAGTCCGACTACGCCGACGCCAGCCAGAATCTGGCGACCGGCCTGCTCCTGCTCGGCCGCGTCGACGACGCCATCGCCGAGTTCCACCGCCTCCTCGCCCTCACGCCGTCCTCCGGCGAAGCCCACAGCAATCTCGGGCTCGCCCTCCTCCAGGCCGGCCGCACCGCCGAAGCCCTCGTCCATGGTCGCGCCGCCGTAAGGCTGCTGCCCGACGCGGCCAACACCCGCTACAACTTCGCCGTCACCCTTGCCGCGACCGGTCATCCCGCGGAGGCCGTCCGCGAATTCGAGGCGGTCCTGCGCCTCGAACCCGCCCATGGCATGGCCCACTTCGGACTCGGCCGGGCGCTGCTCACCCTCTCGCGCCAGCCCGAAGCCCTCACCCACCTCGAACGCGCCGTCCGCCTCCTCCCCGGTTTCGCCCCCGCGCGCGAAGCGCTCGCCGCCGCCCTCCCGGGGCCCCGCACCTGAACCCGTCCGCGCCGGGTCGTCGCGAAACACGCCTGACACCGGGGCCAACTCCGTTTCCTCTCGCTCCCCGCCCTCGTGCCCGCTTTGCCCAAACCGTGAGTTCCCGCGCCAAACCAATCCCCTCGCCCTCGGTCCCGCCCGCCTCGGCGTGGCCGCACTCCGTCCCGCTCGTGGCCGCCCTGATCGTGGTCGCGACGCTCGCCGCCTACCTCAACAGTTTCTCGGGCGCGCTGGTCTACGACGACCGCGCCTCCATCACGGAGAACGAAAGCATCCGCCAGCTGTGGCCGCCCGGTCCCGCGTTTTCCCCGCCGGGCGGGGCGGGCACGGGCGGACGTCCGATCGCCAACTTCACCTTCGCCGTGAGCTACGCGTTGAGCGGCCTCGCCCCGTGGGGCCACCACCTGGTGAACGTGCTCACGCACACGCTCGCCGCCCTCGTGCTCTTCGGCGTCGTGCGCCGCACGCTCCTCCAGCCCGCGCTGCGGCCCCGCTTCGGCGCCCCTGCGCTCCCGCTCGCCGGCGCCATCGCCGGGCTCTGGGCCGTCCATCCGCTGCACACGCAGGTCGTCACCTATCTCTCGCAGCGTACCGAGTCGCTCATGGCGCTGTTCTATCTCCTCACCCTCTACTGTTTCATCCGCGGCGCGGAGGCCCGGCCCCGCCTCTGGTTTCCGCTCGCCGTCGTGGCCTGTCTCTTCGGCGTCATGTGCAAGGAGATCATCGCCACGGTCCCGCTCCTCGTCCTCCTCTACGACCGCACGTTCGTGGCGGGGTCCTTTGCCGCCGCGCTCCGCCTCCGCTGGCGGCTCTACGCCGCCCTCGCCGCCACCTGGCTCCCCCTCGCCCTGCTCCTCGTGGGCGTGGGCGAACGGGGCGTCGGCTTCGGCCTCGGCATCCCGTGGTTCCACTACGCCCTGACCGAGTGCCAGGCCGTGCTGCTCTACCTCCGGCTCGCCCTCGTCCCGTCTCCGCTGGTCTTTGACCGCGGCCTCGGGCTGGTGGAGGATCCCGCCGCCGCCGCCCCGTTCGCCCTCCTGCTCGCCGCCCTCCTGGGCGCCACCGGCTGGGCGCTGTGGAGACGCCCGCTGCTCGGCTTTGCCGGCGCCTGGTTCTTTGTGATCCTCGCGCCCGCCTCCAGCGTCATCCCCGTGATCCAGCAGCCCGTCGCGGAGAACCGCCCCTACCTGCCGGTCGCCGCCGTGCTCGCCGTCGCCGTGCTCGCGCTCCACTCCCTTGCCGGACGGCGCGCCGCCCTCGGCGTCTGCCTCGCGCTCGCGGTGGCCGGCATCTTCGCCACCGCCCGGCGCAACCGCGACTACGCGAGCGAGATCTCCCTCTGGGCCGACACCGCCGCCAAGGCCCCGCACAACGCCCGCGCCCACTACAACCTCGGCGTCCCCCTCGACTATGCCGGCCGCCGGGCCGAGGCCATGGCCTGCTACACGGCCGCGATCGCGGCCAACCCCAACTACGTCGAGGCCCACGCCAACCTCGGCAACGCGCTCACCGAGTCGGGCCGGCCCGCCGAGGCGGTGCCCCACCTCGAAACCGCCGTCCGGCTGCGCCCGACGTATGAGGAGGCCCACTACAACCTCGGCAACGCGCTCCTCCACCTCGGCCGCCCCCTCGAGGCCATCGGCCGCTACCAGGCCACCCTGCGCCTCCGGCCCGCCCAGCCCAAGGCCCGCAACAACCTCGGTATATGTTTTCTGAATACCGGCCGGCCCGCCGAGGCCGTCGCGGAGTTCCGGCGCGCCCTGGCGCTCCAGCCCGGCTTTCCCGACCCCCACAACAACCTCGCCGTCGCCTACGTCCAGCTCGGCCGCCTGCCGGAGGCCATCGCGGAGTGCGAGGAGGCCCTCCGCCTCAACCCCGGCTACGTGGATGCGCGCAACAACCTCGAACGGCTCCGCGCGGCCGCCCGCACCGGCGGGACGCCCTGAGCCTCCGCGCGGGCGGCTCTCACCGGACCCCGGGCGGGCGTGGTTTTTGAGCTTCCGGCGGGGGCGACAGGCGCCGGGGGATTGCGGCGGAGCGGGCACGCCAGGTTCAGCCCCGCCGGCTCGGCCAGACCGCGCAGCCCGGGCGCCGACGCCGACGACCTCGACCCATCCCACCAGGCCTGCCCCGGCCGCAGCAGGACCAGCCCATCGGGCGGCTGTCCGCCGGGCCCCGACCCCGGGCGGGCCCGTCCCCGCCGCGCGCCGCCGCGCCGGGCTCACCCACTTCAGGCTGGCCGGCCGCAGCCACGCCCCGGCCACCGGCACCCGCTCCGCGACCACCCGGGCGATGGCGCCGTTCCGCTTCGCGGGGACGCCACGGCCGTGAACCCTCCCCGGGGCTAAGTATTGGTTTGCGGGCGCGGGCGGCAAATCCACGCTTCTCGGCCACACCGACCGATGTCCTTGCGAATTGTTCACTACAACGATCCCATCCTGCACAAGAAAGGCGCGCGGATCACCGCCTTTGACGCCGCCTTGACGAAACTCGCCTCCGATATGATCGAGACGATGCACGCCGCCGCCGGCATCGGCCTCGCCGCCCAGCAGGTCGGCCACGCCCTCCAGCTCTGCGTGATCGACCTGCGCGAGGTGGAGCCCGACTTCAAATGGGAGCTCGACGGCGCCAAGGTCCCCCTCGACCTCATCATGCCGATGACCCTCGCCAACCCCGAGGTCACCTTCCTGCCCGGCACCGAGTCGTACCGCTACGAGGAGGGCTGCCTGTCCTTCCCCCAGATCCGCGGTGACATCGAGCGCCCCGACGCGATCCGGGTGAAGTTTCAGGACGAACGCGGCGTGCCGCACGTCCTCACGTGCGACGGCCTCTTCGGGCGCTGCATTCAACATGAGGTCGATCATTTGAACGGGGTCCTGTTCATCGACCGCATGGACAAAAAAGTCCGCCTCGGCCTCAACGACGCCATCAAGACCCTCGCCAAAGCCACCCGCGAAGCCTCCCAGCCACCTTCCTCCCCATGAGCCAAAAAGCAGACGGCATGAACTACGCGCCCCAGGGCAAACCCAGCCCTGTGGTCAAACCCGGTGAATTCACCTTCGCCGCCGCGCACCTCGACCACGGCCACATCTACGGCCAGTGCAACGGCCTCCTCGAGGCCGGGGCCGATCTGAAATGGGTGTACGATCCCGACCCGAAGAAGGTCGAGGCCTTCCGCGCCAAATACCCGCAGGCCAAGGTCGCGGCATCCCTCGACGAGATCCTCGCCGACAGCGCCGTCAAGCTCGTCGCCGCCGCCGCCGTCCCCTGCGACCGCGGCCCGCTCGGCTGCCGCGTGATGGAGGCCGGCAAGGACTACTTCACCGACAAGACGCCCTTCACCTCGCTCGCGCAGCTCGACCAGGCCAAGGCCGTCGTCGCCCGCACGAACCAGAAGTACATGGTGTATTTCTCCGAGCGGCTTCACGTCGAGTCCGCCATGTACGCCACCGACCTCGTCGCCGGCGGCGCCATCGGCAAGGTCATCCAGGTCATCGGCCTCGGGCCGCACCGCCTCGGCAAGGCCGGCCGCCCCGCGTGGGTCTTCGAGAAGGCCAAGTTCGGCGGCATCCTCACCGACATCGGCAGCCACCAGTTCGAACAGTTTCTCACCTACACCGGCGCCACCGACGCCACCGTCACGCAGGCCGCCGTCGGCAACTTCGCCAATCCCGACAAGCCCGAGTTCGAGGACTTCGGCGAGGCCTCCCTCCTCGGCGACAACGGCACCTCCAACTACATCCGCGTCGACTGGTTCACGCCCGCCGGCCTCGGCACCTGGGGCGACGGCCGCACCGTCATCCTCGGCACCAAGGGCTACATCGAGCTGCGCAAGTACCTCGACGTCGCCCGCGACAAGCAGGGTGACAATGTCTACATTGTCGACGAAACCGGCGAGCGCCACCTCAACGTCACCGGCCAGGTCGGCTTCCGCTTCTTCGGCCAGCTCATCCTCGACTGCCTCAACCGCACCGAGAAGGCCATGACGCAGGCCCACGCCTTCAAGGCCGCCGAGCTCTGCCTCCGCGCCCAGCTCGCCGCCCGGAAAATCGCCTGACCCCGCGGGCGGGACGCGCGAGCGCCCCGCCCCGCCACCATGCCCTCCATCGCCACGCGCACCGGGGACGACGGCACGACGAGCCTGCTCTTCGGCCAGCGCGTCCCGAAAGACCATCCGCAGATCGAGGCCGTCGGCGCCTTTGACGAACTCAATGTCGCCCTCGGTACGATCAAACCCCTGCTCCCCGCCGACGCCCGCGGCGCCGCCCTCCGCGAACTGCTCACGGCCGCGCAGAAAAATCTCGTGGCCCTGATGGGCGAGCTCGCCAGCGCCGAAAGCGACGCGGCCCGCCACGCCGCCTCCAAGTTTGAGAAGGTCACCGACGCCGACCTCGCGCGCTTCGACACCGCCATCGCGGCCCTCGAGGGGCGCGGCCTGAAGTTCGACGGCTGGGCCACGCCCGGCGCCAACGCCCTCGCCGCCGCCTTCGACGTCGCCCGCGCGACCGCCCGCCGCGGCGAGCGCCGCCTGAGTTCGCTCCCGGCCCAGGGCCGCAGCGTGCGCCCCACCCTCCGCCAGTTCGTCAATCGCCTCTCCGACCTCCTCTGGCTCCTCGCCCGGGAAGCCGAACAATAAGCCGGAAGGTCCGCCCCCGGCCCTCCACCGGCAGGCGGCGGTACCTTGATCTGGTTGGAGGAGATGCGAGGAGGTTGGATTTACTTGGATTTGGTCGGATTTGCTCGGATCGCCCCATGGCCCCGTCCGACCGACCACGGCGCCTGAACGTAGCACGGTCAGCCTGACCGTGCTGCTCGGATCCGCCGTGCCCGCCATCCGCCCCAGCGCGGTCGGGCTGACCGCGCTACCCGCCCACCCCGCCATTTCCCCACCCTTGGTCCACGCGGGTCCGGTCGTTCCGCTTTCGTGTGTTTCGTGTTTTTCGTGGTTCCTTTCAGGATCCTTGATCTGTTCCGATCT
>JAPLTR010000320.1 GCA_026398065.1 Verrucomicrobiota bacterium
TGAGGGTGTCTTGCATGGAAAAGGGATGAGCTCGTTTCAGGAATCGTTCTCTTGATCTTTCTCTTTCTTCTTTCTCTCAAGAAGAAGGGTCGGATGGAGAAAGAGTAAGAGAAAGAGGAAAGAGAAAGATTGGGACAAAAAAAGAGGACGGTGCTTCGGATGAAGCCCGTCCTCTGAAAGTGAACCAGAGAGCGAGCCGGCGCGGCTCGCGTTGGATTTGGTTTAGGCCTTCTTCGTCGCAGCGGCGGCCTTGGCCTTCAACGCGTCCTGAGCTTTTTTGATCAGGCCGGTAAAGGCGACTTCGTCACGGATCGCGAGATCGCTCAGGACCTTGCGGTCGAGCTGGATGTTCGCGGCGTGGAGGCCCTCGATGAAGCGGCTGTAGGTCATGCCGTTGTTGCGGCAGGCGGCGTTGAGGCGCACGATCCAGAGACCGCGGCGATCAGCCTTCTTCTTCTTGCGGTCGATGTAGGCGTACTGCCAGGCATGCTGGACGGCTTCTTTCGCGTAGCGGAAGAGCTTGGATTTGGAACCGAAAGAGCCCTTGGCGTATTTCAGGATTTTCTTGTGTCGCTTTTTAGCGGCGGGAGCGTTCGTTGCACGAGCCATGTTGGTTTATTCCTTTTGGTTAATCGTCGGCAGGTCGGCTTAGTTCACCTGCCAGACGTGGTTTTGGTTGATGCCTTGCGCGGACGGCGGTTTAGAGGCCGAACGGCAGTGCCCGCAGAAGGGGCTTGGCATGGCCTGGGGCGACGAGCTTATCGCGGGAGGCACGACGTTTGGACTTCGTGCTCTTCGCAGACAGCAGGTGCCGGAAGCCGGGCGTGCGGCGAATCAGCTTTCCGGTACCGGAAATTTTGAAGCGCTTGGCGACTGACTTTTTGGTCTTTTGCATGGAGGGAGTGGAAGAAAACAGACGGCGGAAAGCGACATGGCAAGGGGAAAGTGCACCCCAAACCCGGTCTTACCAGCCCACGGCGGCATTGGTCCGGCGGGGGTCGGCGTACCCCGTGAGGGAGCCGTCGGCGTTGAATTCGATGGCATTGAGCCCCCCAAAGTGTCGGCCACGGCCGGCTTCCTCGGGTAAAACCACCTTCCAGCCGAGTTTACGTAACGCCTCGGCATCGGCGGCCGGGAAACTGCGCTCGGCCTCGAAGGTCGCCGGCTCCCCGGCGCGGGCGGCGGGTACGTAGTGGACACGGGTGTCACCGATGGCCTCGACGAGCGGACGGTTGAGGGCGAGGCGGTCGAGGAGACCCTGCAGCATCGCGGTCGGGATCCGGGCGGCGCCGGGGATGCCGATGGCAAAGACGGGCTTGCCGTCGCGCAACACGATGGACGGGGAGATCGTGCTCCGGGCGCGCTTGCCCGGCGCGACGTAGTTGACTCCGGCGGGCTCGACATAGCCAAAATTGCTCATCGAGTCGTTCATCACGACACCGGTGCCGGGCGGGACGACGCCCGCGCCGAAATGGAGGCTCTGGGACTGGGTGGCGCACACGATGTTGCCGGCGGCATCGGCCACGAGGAAATGGGTCGTCGCGGCCATCGGGCTTTCGTAGAATGGATTGTCGTTGGGAAAGATAGCGGTGACTCCCGCGGGTTTGGAGGCGAAGGCCTTGGCGCGGATGTCGCGGATGGAATCGGCCGAGATCAGTTTCTCGAAACTCGCGCGCGAGTCGGCCGCATCGCCGACCGCCCTGGAAACGAGGGGGGACACGACGCGCCAGACGCGGCCGATCCTGTCGAGGTTGGCGGGAGTGCGCAGCGGGCCGCCATCGAAGGTCTCGGTCTCGAGCGCCTTCATGATGGTAAGGAAGAGCGCGGGCCCCTGCGTCGGCGGAGGGGAACTGAGGATGTGGTAACCGCGAAAATCCATCTCCAGCGGCTCGGAAATCCGCGCTTCATAGTTCGCGAGGTCCGCAAGCGTGAGCACTCCCCCAGCCTGCTGAGAGGCCCGGACGATGGCCTCGGCCGTGGGACCACGGTAAAAACCGTCGCGACCACCGCGGGCGTAGAGTTCCATCGTCCGCGCAAGGTCCTCGTTGGCGAGGAGGGTGTTTTCGGCGGGCAGCTGGCCGCCGGGGAGATAGAGGCGGGCGAGCTCGGCATCGCCGCGGCGGAGCTTCTTTTCCTGCTCCTCGAAGAAATCGCGCGTCTTCGGGAGAATGCGAAAACCGGCGCGGGCTAGCGCGATGGCGGGCTGCACATCGTCGGCGAACTTCTTCACGCCCCATTTCTGGTGCGCGGTCCAAAGGGCGGCGCCCAAGCCGGGTACGCACACGGAGCCATAGCCGTAGCTGCGATCCTCGACCGGGCGCTTGGCGTAGGCCGCGACATCGAGGGAACCGGCGGCATCCATGCCGTCGACCACGTAGGTCTTGCCGGACTTGGCCTCATAGTAGAGGAGCATGAGCTTGCCCCCGAGGCCGGAGCCGTAGGGCTCGGCGACACCCACGGCGAGGGAGGTCGCGACGGCCGCGTCGATGGCGTTGCCGCCGGCCTTGAGGACCGCGACGCCCGCCTCGGCGGCCTGCGGGTGGGCGGCGACGACCATCCCGTGCTTCGCCGTGACCGGCGTGACGGTGACGGGAGTCGGGGCGGCGACCGACGTGGAGAGCGGGAGCGCCACGGCGAGCGCCAGCGCGGTGAAGAGAAGACGGGTGATTTTCACGAAAGGAAAGGTGACGGGAGGACGAAAAAGACCCGGTCGCGGGAGCGCGCGACCGGGTCGGGGTCGAAGAAATCAGCGGGAGTAACGGTGTGGTTTAGAATTTCTTCGTGAGCTGCACGGACCAGCTCAGGCCGCGGGCCATGAGGTTGTACTGGGCGGGGTCGTAGCCGCGCGAATCACTGGAGAGCGGCGGCTTGGAGTTGAGCAGGTTCACGATGCCCACGCGGATGTTGGTGTTGTTCAGGTAGCGGTTCTGCGCGGAGACGCGGTAGGTCACGAAGGTGTTGTAGGTGATCGAGTCGTGCACGACGTAGCGGTACTGGGTGGAACCGTTGGTGAAGAACGGCTGAATGTAGGTCGGATTGCCGAGACTGTCCCAGGTGGTCTGGGTGGTGGTCGCACCGCTGTCGGTGTAACTGCCGATATAATACGCGCCGAGGCCGGCACCCCAGGCCTTGCGGCGCCAGCTCAGGTTAACGGAGCCGCGCCACTTCGCATTGCCATTGGTCCAGCGCTGCTCGGTGCGGGCGGAACCGGCCGCGGTGTAGGAATGGAAATCGTTCAGGTAGGTCCAGCTGGTGTTGGCCGTGAAATTGCCGGCCGCGAACTGCGGGAAGCGGTAGTTCACGTCAAAATCGAAACCGTTCACAAACTCCTCGGCCTTGTTAAAATAGGAGGTGAGGATGCGATCGATGGCGCCGACCACGGCGCGCTGATTGCCGGGAGCGCGGGTGGAGTTGTAGGTGGCGAAGGCCGCGGTGTCGGCGGCGGTGACCGGCAGACGCACGACGGAGGGGTCGCCTTTGTAGTTGGCGGTGCCGGACCCAAGGTCGATCGAGCCGATGGCCTGACCCGCCGCCAGGGCGGCCTGCGTGGCGGCCTGCAGCGCGGCGGTGTCGTCGGGGATGCCGCCGCCGGAGGAGATGATGTTCTTGTGCCGGATCTCCCAGTAGTCGACGCCGACGGAGAGGCCCTTGACGCGGGGGACCTCGACGAAGAGGCCGGCGGATTTGCCGGTGGAAAGCTCGGGGGCGAGGTTGGGATTGCCCGAGGCGACGCTGCGGCGGTTGGACGGACCGTCGGTCGTGAGGCCGGTGACCGTGCTGCGGTAGGTGTCGGTGCTGCCCGTGACGGTGCGGATGAGGGTGCCGGTGAAGAGCTGTGCGAGGTTGGGCGCGTGGAAGCCCTGGTTGTAGGAGCCGCGCACCATGACCCACGAAACGGGGCGCCAGTTGACGCCGTACTTCGGCTTCGTGGTGTTGCCGAAATCGGTGTAGCGCTCGTGGCGGGCGGAGGCGGTCAACTCCAGCGACTGGACGAGCGGCAGGGTGAACTTGCCGCCGACGAGCGGGATCGCGGTCTCGAGGTAGGCGGCGGCCACGTGACGGTTGCCGTGCGTGTCGGAGTTGGGCGAGAAGCCGAGGAAATCGTTGGTCGTCAGGTCGAGACCGGAGCCCGCGGGATTCAGGCCGGCGAAGGGAGGCCGGTAGTCGTCGTAGGTCTCATAGCGGAACTCGCCGCCGAAGGCCGCGCCAATGCTGTTGCCGCCCCAGATGGGGTAGACGTCGCCACTGGCCCGGAAGTCCGCGCTGCCCAGCTTGGTGATGCCGCTGCGGATGAAGGAGGAGCGGAACGTGGAGGTGACGCTGTCGGGATTCTTGAAATCGCCGGTGACGGCCAGCGTACCGTTCTGCACGGCGAAGGTGCGGGTGAAGGGGTTGAAGGCCTTCGCCGGATCGGTCTGGTTGATGGCCGCGATGAGCAGGCTCTTCCGGCTGGGCCCTTCCTCGTTTTCGATGACGCGACCGGTGGACCAGAGGAGGGCGCTCTCCCAGGTCCAGGTGCGGAAGAGCTTGCCGCGCAGGCCGGCGACGCCCCGGTAGACGGACGTATCCACCCAGTCAGTACGGGTGGCGAGATCGGTCAGGCGCTTGTTGGTGATCGAGACGGCGGAGGGTGTGCCGGTGAGGCGGGGCGTGCCGTCGGCATTGGGCGCGCCGGTCGGGGACCAGTAGCGGTTGCCGAAGGGATTGTAAGGATTCGTGACCGGGACGATGACAAAACCGTCGGTGCTCTGCGTGATGCCGTCCGGCTCGCGGTAGGTGACCGAGTGCGCGCGGTAGAGGCTGGCCTCGGCGAAGACGGTCACCGTGTTGGTCAGGTCGTATTCGGCGCTGGTGAAAACATTGGTGCGCTTCGAGGCGGGCTGGATGACGCGGTACGCGTTGTTGTTCCAGTAGTAGTCGTGCGTCGCGCCGGCGCGGCTGGGCGTGGCGGTGAGGAACTGCACGCCGCCGGTGCCATTCGGTGCGAGGAAGAAAATACCCGTCGTGGCCGCGAGCGTCGCAGGAACGCCGGTCGGACGGGCGCCGGTGAAGCCGGTGACGGCGCCGTACTGGTCGGTGGCGGTCACGGTGCCGAGGAGGTAGTTGCCGTATTCGGTGGTGGCGGAACGGAGGTTGAAGGTCGTGTTGGTCGAGACATTCCACGGTGCGGGGGCGCGGTAGCTGTTGTCGGCCTCGGCGGAGAAGGAGCGGTCGCGGGCGTACATCGCCTCACGGGTGTAGTAGTCGGCGGTGATCATCGCGCGGCCCTTGCCGCTGGCGAACTCGAGGCCGTGCGTGAGCGTGGTGCGGGTTTCCTCGCCGTCGTGGTATTTCGTCTGGCCGTAGCGGAAGGCGAGCTCGGTGCCGCGGAAATTTTTGTTCGTGGTGTAGTTCACGACGCCCGCGACGGCATCGGTGCCGTAAACCGAGGAGGCGCCGTCACGGAGGATCTCCACGCGCGAAAGGCCGCGGTTGGGGAGCTGGTTGACGTTGGTCGAGAGCGTCGGGACGCCGGCCTCGCTCTGGGTAATCGGATGGGGGACCAGGCGGCGGCCGTTGAGGAGAATGAGCGTGTTGCTCGAAGGGATGCCGCGGAGCGAGACGGAGGCGTTGTCGCCGCGGGCCGTCGCGCCGAGGGTGGCGGTCTCGTTGCCGGGGAGGCCGGTGACCTGCGGCAGGGACGAAAGCAGATCGGCGGGTTGGGAGGCGTCGCGCACCTCCATCTCGGTCGCGCCGAGGATGGTGACCGGAAGCGTCTTCTCGATCTCCATGCGCTTGAGGTTGGAGCCGGTGACTGAGAAGGCCTCGAGCTTGATGGTTTCGTCGGCGGTGGCCGGGGCGGCGGGAGCGGGCGCGGTCTGAGCGAGCGCCGACGCAGCAGACGCGAGGACGAGCGCTGCCACGGTGAGCAGGGACGGGGTTTGGTTCATGGTAATCGGGGGTTTCGGACGCCGGTCAGCGCCCTGATGGCAGTCAGGAAACGGTTGCACCCAAACTGAAGGGCAACCGGGAAACATTCAAGCGTCCCGACCAGAGTGGCGAAAAAAAGGCCGGTCACGAGGACCGGCCTGATAATCATGAATGACGGGCGTGCGGCCTAGAAGTTCTTCGAGATTTGTGAGTAGAAGGTGCGCCCCTTCGCCGTCGTGCCGGCGCCGCGGCGGTAGCCGAAATCCTCGTCCGCCAGCGGCGGCTCGATGTCGGTCACGTTGTTGATGCCGAACCGGATCGCGGTGCCGGCGAACAGGCCGCCACGCCGGTTGCGCGGGAAGGCGTAGTTCACGAAGGTGTTGTGCGTCGCGAAGGGGCTCACGAGATAGCGATAGCGGCGCACGCCGCCGGAATCGTCGTACACGGAGATGTAGGCGGGCTTCCCGAGCGCCTCGTAGATCTCCTTGGTGGTCGAGGCTCCGGTATCGACGTAGGAACCATAGTAGGTGGTGAACCAGCCGGCGCTCCACCGCTCCTTGCGCCACGTGCCGCCGATATTCCCACGGAAACGCGTGCGACCATCGCGGTTGATGTTGTTCACCTTGGCGGCACCCGGCTCGTCCTCGGTGTCGGACTGGAGCAGATACGAGGCGTCGCCCCGGATGGAAAGCTGGCCAAACCGCGTCTTGGGCAGGCGCAGTTCGAGCCCGAAGTCGAGGCCCTGCACCTCGCGACCGGCGAGGTTGATGTAGTCGGTCACGACGGAACGGACGCCGCCCACGGGGGCGCGCTGCTGGGAGGCCGGCCGCGTGGCATTGTAGGCGTTGAAATCGGCGATATCGGCCGGAGTGACGGCATTGCGCACGACCTTGGGATTGCCGACGTAGCTGCTGGTGCCGCTGCCGAGGTTGATCTGGTTGAGGGGGGTGCCGGCCGCGAGGGCCTTCTTCACCGCGCCGTCGAGGAGTTCCTCGTCGCGCAGGAGCTGTGTGGTGCCGGTGACGTCGTCGATGACGTCCTTCTGGTGAATGCGCCAGTAGTCGACCGTGATCGTGAGATCGCGGTAGAACGGGGCGGAGATCCCGAGGCCGGCGCTGATCGAGCGGGAGCTCTCGGGCGTCAGCGTCGTGCTGCCCTGACGGAGCACGATGGGGACGGCGTTGGAGTCGCGGTTGAGCCCGGTCACCGTGGAACGGTAAACGTCGTTGTAGGTGTTGCCCGAGCGCTGGACCGGGGTGGGATTGGTCTGCACGAGATTGGGCGCGCGGAAGGAGGAGGCCACCGTGGCGCGGAACAGCATCCAGCTGTTGGGGCGGTAGTTGAGGCCGAACTTCGGCTTCGCGGTGTGGCCGAAATCCGAATAGTGCTCGAAACGGCCGGCGATGCTCACCTCCAGCGAACGCACCCCGGAAAACGCGTTCGGCTTGCCGACCACGGGGATCAGCACCTCGCCAAACGCCGAGGCGATCGTGCGCGAGGAGTAGAGGTTCACGTTGGGACTGACCCCGAGGAAGTCGTTTTCATTGGGGCCGAAGAACAGATTGGTCGGGTCGTTCGGGTTGCCGTTGTAGGGCGCGCTGGCGGGATTGAGGCCGGCGTAGGGCGGACGCCAGTCCTTGTAGTCCTCCCAGCGCATCTCGGAGCCAAACGCGAGGCCGATGGGCCCGCCCCAGAAGCGGTCGAACGCGGTGCCGTTGACCCGGAGATCCCAGTTCGCGAGCTGCGTCCGCCCCTCGCGGATGAAGTCGTCGTAGAGCGACTCGGTGAGCGCGGTGGGATTGCTGTACGCCTTGTCCACCATCAGGAGGTAGGGGTTGGTCGTGTTGCCCACCTGGGGCACGAGCTTGAAGGTGTAGCCGAAGGGGTTGAAGGCCTTCGCCGGATCGGACGAAGTGAGCGCGGCGCGGAGCCGGCTCTCGCGCACGGCGTTGTGCTCGACGTCACGGGTGCTGTTGCGGCTGTAGGACACCGCGCTCTCCCACTCCCATTCCCGGCTGAAGCGGCCACGCAGGCCGCCGACCGCGCGGTAGGCCTCCGAGTCCACCACGATGCGGGTGGGCTTGAAGTCGCGCGGGATGACACCGACGCCACCGAGAAACTGGATGTCCGCCGGCGTGCCGGCGAGCCGGGGCGTGCCATCGGCGTTGGGCTGACCCGTCGCCTCATAGAAGCGGACGCCAAAGGGATTGTAGGGATTGCTGGCGCTCATGTAGATGCCGTGGTCGGTCGAGGCATCGAAGGCGTTGGGCAGACGACCGGTGATCGAACGCGCGTTGTAGGCCATGAACTCGCCGAAGAGGGTCAGGTTCTCATCGACCTTGTGGTTCACCTGGCCGAAGAGATTGAGCCGATCGCTCTTGGGAAGGGAGGGCTTGTAGTCGTTCGGGTTCTGGAACCAATTGACGGTGTAGTCGTCGATGTTGTGCGACGGCAGGGTCTGGCGGAAACCGGTGTTTCCATCCGCGAGCGGGATGAGGTAGAATGTGCCGTTGGTCGCCATCGTGGCGGAGGTGCTGCCCGAGGTCGTGATGATGCCCCGGTTGCCTGTCGGGCGGGCGCCATTGAAGGTGCCCGTGGCATCATAGCTGCCGCGGATGAAGCCGCCGAAGTAGCTGGAGTCGGTGCTCAGGCGGTTGTCGAAATCGTTGTCGCGCACGACGGTCCCGGCGGAGTCGGTGACCGGGAGGCCGTTCCAGGGGGCGGGGACGTCGCGGGTGACGCGGATGTCCTGGTTGCGCGAGAATTTGCGCTGGTTGAGCCAGAGGAAATCGCGGTGGAAGAAGTCGAGCGTGAGGAGCAGGTTGCTCTTGCCGCCGTTGAAATTCTCGCCGGCCGTGATCTCGGTGTTCCACTCGTTGCCCCCGCCGTGCTGGGTCAGGCTGCCGCGGGCGCGGAGGGAGAGGCCGTCGAAATTCTTCCGGGTGATGGAGTTCACCACGCCGCCGGCGGCATCGGTGCCGTAGATGGCGGAGGCGCCGTCCCGCAGCACCTCGACGCGCGCCATCGCGGCGGCGGGGAGCTGGTTGACGTTGACGGACAGCGAGGGCACGCCGCTCTCCGCCTGGCTGATCGGGTGCGGGGCCATGCGCCGGCCGTTGAGGAGGACGAGCGTATTGCCGGAACCGATACCGCGGAGGTTGATCGAGTTGTTGTCGCCGCGCGCATCGGCGCCGAGGGTGTTGCCCTCGTCGAGCGTGATCGGACCGCCGATGGAGAGGGTGTCGAAAATTTCGGCCGCCGTGGACACGCCGCGCAGGTCAAGGTCGTCGGTGCCGATCACGGTCACCGGCAACGTGGACTCCTGGTCGATGCGCCGGATGTTCGAGCCGGTGACCGTGAAGGCCTCCATCACCTGGACCTGCGCGGTCTCGGGGGCGGCGGGCTTGGCCGCGGTGCCGGAGGGCGCGGGGGCGACCTGCGCGGCCAGCGGCAGCGCGAGGGCGGCCAGCAGCAGGCCGGCGGCGGTAGTTTTCGGTCGGATACGTGGTGGATGGCTTGGTGTCATGGTTGACTAAACGGTTCGGTGTTGGGTCTGTGGTCCTGAAAAATCGGAAGCTTCACGGAGCACCACGCCTGAGCACGCGCCCCGCCAATGTCTCCGTCAAGCGTTCATCGACGAGCGCCTGCCGGCCGTTGATGAAAACATGTTTCATGCCGGACGAGAGCTGGTGCGGCTGGTTATAAGTTGCACGGTCGCGCACGGTGATGAGGTCGAATACCACCACGTCGGCCATCGCCCCCGGTCGGATCGCCCCGCGGTCGCGCAGGCGAAACACCGTCGCCGGCAACCCCGTCATGGAATGGACGGCCTGCTCGAGCGTCAGGACTTTCTCCTCCAACACATAGCGACGAATTTTCCGGGGAAAAGGACCGTAGGAGCGCGGATGGGGCACGCCCTCCCCAAAGGCGACGAGTTCCCCGTCGGAGCACGTCATCGTCCACGGCTGTGTCATAAACGCGCGCAGATCGCGCTCGTCCATGTTGAATGACACGATGGACGCCCCGCCGGCGCGGATGATGTCGATCGCGGCGTCGACCGGTGCGACGAGTTTCTTCCGGGCGACGGCGTCGAGCCGCAGGCCCTCGATGGACGTATCCGGCTTAAACGTACGGATTTGGATGTTCTCGGGACCGGCGCGCCGCGCGAGATTTTCGACCATCTCGGTCCGGATGCGGCCGAGGGTCTCGGGGTTGGCCAGGCGGCCCTTCAGGGCGCCCGCCCCGCCCTCCTGTGCCCAGGCGGGGACGAGCGCGGCTGTCAGGCCGGTCGCGGAGGCCTCATAGGGGTACTGGTCGGCAAACAACTCCACGCCCTCGGCCCGCGCGGCCTCGATGTGCCGGATGATCTCGCCGGACAGACCCCACACCCGGGGTCCGAGTGTCTTGATGTGCGTGACGATCCCGGGGAGCTTCGCCTCCCGCGCCACGCGGATCACCTCGTCGACGGCGGCGACCACCCCGATGGTGTAGTCGCCCTCGTCGCGCACGTGGCTGGTGTAAAAGCCGTCGAACTCCGCTGCCACGCGGGCGAGCGCGACGTGCTCCTCCGTCTTGGAAAAATTTCCCGGGGTGTAAAACGGCCCGGCCGACAGGCCGTAGGCTCCCGCCTCCATCCCGCGCCGCACCAGCGCCGCCATGCGCGCCAGTTCCGCCTCAGTCGGCGCACGATCTTCAAGACCGATCACGTCGGTGCGCACGGAGTTGTGCCCGATGAGCTGGGCGACATTCACACCCAGGGGATTCTTCTCGAGCGAACGACGCTGGGCCACGAGATCGGTGGGGCCGCCGCCATCGTGATTCACGAACGCCGTCGTGATCCCCTGCGTGAGCAGGGGCAGCGCCGAGGCCAGTTCCTTCCGCGCGAGGGCCGGGCCCGCGTGCGTGTGGCCGTCGATGAAGCCGGGCGCGACGTAGAGTCCGCGCGCATCGACCACCTGCTTCGCGGTGGCGTCGGGGAGCTTCCCCACCGCGACGATCCGGTCGCCGTTGATCGCAACATCGGCGTAGAACCACGGCGTGCCCGTCCCGTCGAGCACCCGGCCGCCCCGGATGAGCACATCGTAGGATT
>JAPLTR010000481.1 GCA_026398065.1 Verrucomicrobiota bacterium
CGCTCGCCGGTGTGATCGACGAACACCGCCACGGAACCTCCCTGGACGGAGGCGTTGATGGTCGCACCGGCGGTGACGGCCACCGGCGAATACCACGGGGCGGCGTGAACCGCGGTTGGCAGCAGGGTCAGCAGGGCGAGGAGGGCCGCGAGGGGGAAGCGCATGAGGCGAGAAGGAGAAGGCGAACCCGCCGCGCAGGGCAACCCCGGGCCGTGTCAGCAACCACGCGCCGGAAACCCGCGGCGGCGGCACGGGGCCCGGCGGCGGGCGACCGAAAGCCGTCCGCTTCGCGTAACCGTTTTTTTAATACTAACGAGCCACGGACCGAAGCCCGACGAGGGCGCGCTCGGCGAGAAGCATCGGGGAGTCGTAGAGCGGCAGCGCGCGGAAGACCGCGCCGCCCGCGCCCTGCGTCCAGCGGTCCGGCGGCACCGCGTACACCGTGCCGGTGCGCACGTCGACCAGCACGGGCGCGGTGAAGCGGCCGGCCGGGAGCGTGACGTCGACCGGCGAAACGCGGCTGGCCTCGCCGGGCGGGGCGTCGCCGAACCAGAGGGCGACGACCTGCGCGCCGTCGGGGTCGCGCTGGTAGCCCGTGAGGGCGAGGCTGCGCGCCGCCGTCGAGGACGAGGGGAAGCCGGGCAGCCGCCGCAGCGTGTCGTCGAAGACGGTGAAGACGGTCTGGGCCGCCCGGTAGGCCGGTTTCACGTGCGAGACCGTGCGGTCGGGGTGGGTGCCAAGCAGGCCCTTGTAGTTCATGCGCACGACGCCGTCGACGCCGCCCTGCGGGCTCGCGGCCGAATAGTGCATGTCCGACAGGGTGAAGAGATTCACGGGCACGTCCTTCGCGCGGTGCGCGAGCAGGCGGCGGGCGTCCCACTTCGCCTGGATGGTTTCGGTGAAGGGGAGGTTTTTGAGCGCGAAGTTTTCCTGGAGCTTCGACGGCGCGCCGGTCTCGCCCTGCCGGAGGGACGCGGTGGCGCCATGCTTCGCGAGGAGCGCCCGCAGCTTGTCCACCGGAGTCGTGTCGTCGGGGTTGCGGGGGTAGCCGTGAAAGGTGAGCTCGTCGACCAGGCCGAGCTTCCCCCGCGCCTTCATCCCGGCGAGAAACTGGTCCGCGTAGTCGAGGTTGCCCGCGAGGGCCAGCGCCCGGAGGCGGCCCTTCGGCTGCGCCGCGCGCACGATCTCCGCCGTGCGGACGTAGAGGCCGACATAGGCGTCGATCGCCGCGCGGCCCGCGCGGCTGAGGTCCGGCTCGTTCCATATCTCCCACTCGGTGACGCGGTCCCGGTAGCGCTCCACGAGCGCGCGGCACCAGCGGTCCCAGGCCGCGAGCGCCTCGGGCGAGGTGGGAAACCCGCCGCCGAGCCCGGTGTCGCCGCCGCCGGCGTAGAGCGTGTTGCCATAGCTGAACTCCAACCACGGGCGCACGCCCTGCGCGACGGCATCGTCGACGATCGCGTCGAGCCAGCCCCAGGAATAGACGCCCTTGGTCCGCTCGCACTTGGCCCAGCCCGCCTGGAGGCGGACGCCCTTGGCGCCGAGCGGTCCGAGGAAGTCCTTGAAAGCCGCGTAGACCGTGAAGTCGCGGTCGATGGTCTCGGCCCCGATGGACCAGGGCGACGAGGCGATGTCCTTCGCGGCGCGCGGCGCCACCTGGCCGAGGACGGGCAGGTCGATCCCCTCCGTCGGGCTGATCTCCTGGGCGCCGAGGCCGGCGGCCAGCAGCAGGGCGCCGGCGAGGGAAGCGAAAGGGACGAGGGAGCGGAGGGTTGAGTTCATCGGACGAAAGCGCGCCGCCCCACCCGGGCACGGCCAACGACAGCAGTGAACGGAACCGGCCCGCCGGTCAACCGGTCCGGACACGGCAAAGCGAGCCGCACGCTGAGGAGCGCGGCTCGCGGGAAAAAATCGTTCGGACACCGGCGGTCGCCGGCCTACCTCACGCCTCGGAGACGAACTTGATCGGAATGGAGACGGTGACCTCGATGGGTTTGCCGTCGGCCCGGGCCGGCTTGAACTTCCACTTCTTGAGGGCCTCGACCGCCGGCTTCTCGAACGCGGCGTTCGACGACTTCTCGACGATGGAGGTGGTGACGTTGCCCTGCGCATCGATGGTGCATTTCACCATGACGACACCGGAGACGCCATCGCGCTTCATGTCATCGGGATAGTCCGGCGCCGCGGTACGCACGGGAACCGGCGGCTCGGTGGCCGCCAGGGCGGGCGCGACGAAGAGCAACGGCGTTGCAAGCAGGAGGACGGCACGAAGGGAGGTTTTCATATTGCAGGATACGTCTATGGCTTTCGGCGCGGCGGCGTCCGACCTGAGGGAAAAGAACGGTTCAGCCGGCCATAGCAGGAACCGTTGCCGGTCCGTCGCGCGGCGCTAATATCCGCTTCGCATGTGATCCGAGCGTGGGGGCCGTCGACTTAGCGAACCGGCGTCAACTCAATCAATCTCAGCCGCATCAGGTCGCCCCCGGCGATCTCCGTCGGGCGGATCGAGAGTTTGGACTCGCCCGCCGGAAGGTCGATTTCGCCGAGCTCGACCGTCGCAAACCCGGCCGGTTTTTCGGTCGGGCGCACCTTGGCCGCGAGCGTGCGGCCCGCGAGGGTGAGGGCGAAGGCGCCGGTGTTGGCCGACGAGGTCGTGGCGTAGTTGGCCGAGACGCGATACCGGCCGGCCTGGACGACGCGCACTGGCCAGTCCACACCGCTCGCGAGATCCTTCCATTCAAGCGTGGAGTCGTTGTTACGCTTGCCGTCGCCGTAACGGACGCCCTTGCCCACGAGTTCCCCATCCATCACGTGCAGCGTGGTCGTGCCGGTAGGCGGAATACGGCGCGCAAAGCTGGTCGCGATGTCGCCGGCGAAGGTGAGCTCGATCACGCTGTCCGTCGCGTCGGGAGCCTGGCGCGGAACGGAAATCTCAATGTCGTCGGCCGACAGCCGGCGGACGTCGTACTTCGCGCTGGGCGGCGCACCCAGCGCGCGCGCCTTGGTCGGGTCGCTCCGCAGACCGCCGACGATGAGCCGGCCGTCGGCGGGCCAGCGGAAGACGTGCAGGAAGAGCCGGTTGCCCTGGCGCGTCGATGTGCCCCAGCTCTGCACGGCGAGCGGCGTGCGGCTGCAGCCGACGACCGAGGCGGAATTTTTCTGCATCCACGCGCCGATGCCGCGGAAGATCTGTTCGTCCTTCGGATCGATCCGCCCGTCGCCCATCGGCCCGAGGTTGAGGAGCATGTTCCCGCCCTTCGACACGATCTTCGCGAGGAGCTGGATGAAGTGCTCCGGCGGCTTGTGCCCCTGGTCGATGCGCGACCAGCCGTAGGAATCGTTCGTCGTCGGGATGCCCTCCCAGTGACCCGCCGTGTACGGAATCTCGGCGGGGCGGTCGGCGGTGTTCTTGTAGTCACCGTAGTTGGCGAGGAGCCGGCCGTTGACCACCACGTGCGGATCGGCGGCGCGCACCGCTTCCAGGATGCGGCGGTTTTCCGCGGGCGGAAGTTTGCCCGGGGTGTCGAACCACATGATGTCGGGATGATAGGTGCGGATGAGTTCCTGGATCTGCGGAATGGATTTCTCCGTCACGTAACACTGTGCCCGCGGGAGAAAATCGGGCCGGCGCCCGCTCCACCAGTTCGGGTCGTCGCGGTTTTTGTCGCCGCCGGGATTGTCGTAGTCCCAGTCGTTGCCGGGCGCGTCGGGGTGCTCCCAGTCGAAGGCGTGCGAATAGTAGAAGCCGAACTTAAGGCCATATTTGGCGCAGGCATCGCGGAGTTCGCGCATCGGGTCGCGCTTGAACTGCGTCACGGCGATGCTGAAGCCGGGCGTGACCTGCGAGGGCCACATCGCGAAGCCGTCGTGGTGCTTCGCGGTGATGATGACGTAGCGCATGCCGGTGTCGCGGAAGAGCCGCGCCCACGCGTCGGCGTCGAACTTCGACGGGTTGAAGGGCTTCGCGACCTGGTCGAGATAGACGGCGCGGGGGATTTTCATCTGCCGCATGATGTGCTCCGAATACGTGCCGCCCTTCCTCCCCTGCCACTCGCCCCCGAGGTCGGCATAGACGCCCCAGTGGATGAAGCACCCGAAGCGCGCCGCTTCGTGCCACGCGACCCGCGCATCGCGCTCCGCGTCCGCCTCGTCCAGCGCGTGGAGCGCCACCGGGTCGACGGCGCGGACGGGGGCGGCGTTCGCCACGAACGCCGCGAGAGCAAGGGCAAGGAGGAGACGACACACAGGGGATTTCATGGCAGCATCGGCCGGAGGCCGCGAAACCGCATCCTCTCACCGGCACTCTGGCGGGGAAAGCGGCCGGGCGTTTACATGGTTAAACGCGAAACCGCCGGCGGCCATTTTCGCTGTTGCCAGTGGTGCGCCCCGCTCGCTCTTGTCACTGCGTCCGTCCATTGTCTCCCCTCCCCCTCAT
>JAPLTR010000767.1 GCA_026398065.1 Verrucomicrobiota bacterium
ATAGCGGACAGGAAACGATCAGGAAAAATCCGCGTCAATGCCCGAGATACCTCAAAATTTGGCCGCGGGTGCCGGATGAGTGGTGTAAGTTGCGGGGAATGAAGGAGGAGCCAAAGACGGCAAGTGGCCGGCGCACGGAGCCACGGACGCCGTCGAAGCGTCCGTGGGTCGACCGGATCGTGTGCTGACGGACGGCCCGGAGGGCCGTCCCAACTCTCAGGCTACGGCGGCGGGCACCGGATCGCGCAGGTAGGCGCCGTGGGCGCGGAGCTCCGTCTGGAGCTTGGTCACGTCGACCTGGGCGGGGGAAATCCCGGCGCGGACGGCCTGTTTGGCGGCGCGGCCGGCGGCTTCGCCCATCGCCATGCAGGTCGCCATGACGCGGATCGCGCCCATCGCCTCATGAGTCGTGCCGATGCAGCGGCCGGCGACGAGGAGGTTGTTGACCTTCTGCGGGACGAGCGAGCGGTAGGGGATGTCGTAGCAGTCGCCGCACCAGATGAGGGTGCAGCCCTCGTCGCCGGGGCGGTGGATGTCGATCGGGTAGCTGGCGACGGCGATGGAGTCGGCGAAATGGCGGCATCCGAGCACGTCCTCCTGCGTCATCATGTACTGGGCGACGATGCGGCGGGTCTCGCGGATGCCGAGGAAGGGGGCGGTCTTGGTGAAGTAGCTCTTCTCGAAGCCGGGGACGTAGTCGCGGAGGTAGATGTAGATATCGTCGATCTGCTTGCGGGCCTCGATCTCGCCCATCGACAGGCTGCGGGCGTCGGTGCCGTCGACGCCGGCGACGCGGGTCATGTTCATCCAGACCTCGCCCTCGCGGAGGCCGGTGATGATGATGGTGCGCTCGTTGGGGATCTGGAGGCCGCGCTCGGCGCGGGCCTTGGCGATGAGCTCGCGGAGGCCGACGACGATGAACTGGTGGTTCTGGCCGAAATACTCCGCGGGGATGAAGTCGGTGAGGTAGGTGCGCGTGTGGTGCGCGATGCTCATGCGGAGCTTTTCGGTATCCACTCCTGCAATACAGAACATCAGCGTCGGGGGCTGCATGCCGCCCTTTTCGTTGCCCTTCTCGCAGGGGACGCCGGCGCGGTAGGCAACATCGGCGTCGCCGGTGCAGTCGACGACGACCTTCGCGAGGATGGCCTCGCGGCCGCCCTTGCTCTCGGTGATGACGCCGCGGATGGTATCGCCGTCCATGATGACGCCGGCGCACACGGTGTAGAAGGTGACGTCGACGCCGGCCTCGACCAGCATCTGCAGGGCGACGGTCTTGACGGCCTCGGGCTCGACGAGGGTGATGCCCATGTGAAGGGGGCACCACCGGTGCTCGCTCGCGCCTTTGACGAGGCGGAGGCGGTCGATGAACTTTTGGGGGAGGCCCTGGATGATCTGGTTCTTCTTCTGGCCGAGGAAGCCGAGCACAGGGAGGCCGATGGTCATGTTGCCACCGACAAAGCTGCGGTTTTCGATGAGGCCGACCTTCAGCCCGTCCTCGACCGC
>JAPLTR010000143.1 GCA_026398065.1 Verrucomicrobiota bacterium
CCGGCTCACCGCCGCGATCGCCGCCAGGCTGTTCGACCTCGCCACCGCACCGTCCTGAAGCAAAGACAAACGGAAACGCCCATGAGTACCGACCGCATCAGCACCACCATCACCGACGGCGTCGCCGATGTCCGCTTCGTGCGGCCGGAGAAGATGAACGCGCTGGACGACCTGATGTTCGCCGCCCTCATCGACACCGGCGAGGCCCTGGCGGCGAACAAGGCCGTGCGCGCCGTGGTGCTCTCGGGCGAGGGCCGCGCCTTCTGCGCCGGCCTCGACATGGGGAATTTCGGCCGCATGGCCGCCCCCGAGGCGGGCGGGAAGCAGAACGAGGTGCCGGGCGTCGGCCGCCTCGGACCGCGCACCCACGGCAGCGCCAACCGCGCCCAGCATGCGGTGATGGTCTGGCGCCGGGTGCCGGCGCCGGTGATCGCCGCCGTGCACGGCGTCGCCTTCGGCGGCGGCTTCCAGGTGGCCTTGGGCGCCGACATCCGCTACGTCGCCCCCGACACCAAGCTGTCGGTGATGGAGATCAAGTGGGGTCTCGTCCCCGACATGGCCGGGATGGCGCTGATGCGGAGCCTCGCCCGCGAGGACATCGTGCGCGAGCTCACCTACACGGGGCGCGTCTTCTCCGGCGAGGAGGCGATGGCCTACGGCTTCGCCACCCGCCTCAGCGCCGACCCGCGCGCCGAGGCGCTCGCCACCGCCCGCGAGATCGCCGGCCGCAACCCCGCCGCCATCCGCGCGGCGAAGCGCATTTTCAACACCATCCCCGCCGCGCCGACGCCGAACAAGGCGAGCGTCGCCGGCTCCGGAACGGTAGGCGTCGGGTTCACGATGCTCTCGGTTCCGAAGAAGATGTCGTCGACGGCGAAGTCGTTGCCACCGGCATTGGTGTTGCGATTGATCAGGCTGAGCACGACGTCGCCGTCCACCGCGGCGTTGAAGGTCGTCGACAATCCTTCCCAGGTGCCGGCCAGCGCGAGGTTCGTCGTTCGCGTGCCGAGCACGATAGGAGCGCCGCCATTCACCGTCAGCGAGAACTCGAGGATCGACTCGCTTCCCAGGCCGAAGTTAAAGCCCTCACAGCATACGTTGTTGACGAAGGCTTCGAAGAAATAGCTCTCCCCCGCGTCGACAGCGATCGTCTGGGAGCGCCAGACGATGGCGCCTGAAACCGGCGAGCCATTGGCCACCATCATCAGTCCGTCGGCCGTGCCCAGCGTGTGGTCGAAGGTTGATTTGAAGAAGGGGTTCCAGGGAAAGGGGTTGGAGCGGACCGTGTATTGCCCTTCGGCGCTGTTGCCTCCCGGGGAGAAGCCATAGTCGGAGGTGAAAAGGGTATTTCCCTGCTGGAAATCCCCGTTGGGCACCAGATTGATGGGTGCCGCCGACAGCGGTGCGATCGACCCCAGTGTCGCGGTCAGTGCAAGGACGGCGAATGAAAATAGTCGCATCTCCATCTCCTCCTGTTTATTGGACAAATATTATCCACTGGCGGCAACTAATGCGTCACAATGGCGCGATCACTGATGTGTATGAATCACGATTGCGCGACGGGGCTACCCCTCCCGCGCAACGCCCCATCGGGAGGACCCGTGACACAGCCGTCGCCCGCCGGCCCGATCCGCACCCGCCTCGCCTTCGCCTTCTCCTCCGGGCTGACGCCGGCTGAGATGCTGGCGCGGCTCAGGGCCGGGACGCCCTGGTCATGGAGCGTGGGCGACAGCCATTGGTACGGCGACTATCTCGCCGCCAAGGCGGCGCCGCATGACGCAGTGCTTCGGATCTACAGCGGCGGATCTGCCGACCGGCCCCATGCCCTCAATATCCGCTATCACTCGGAGCGTCCGCCGGAGGCGGCATCGGCGGATCTGGCGGCCTTGCAGGCGCGGGTGCTGGAGGAGATCATGCCCCTTCTCGACGCGCGGGACGTGACACCGGCCGAGCCGCACGACTAGAAGCGGCGCGGTAGGCCCT
>JAPLTR010000387.1 GCA_026398065.1 Verrucomicrobiota bacterium
ACAGACGTAAGATACGATAGGAAGTCGGGAGGACTGGGGCGGGTGGGAGAGCGGCGGGAGCGGGCGGACTGGTCGGTGCCGGGGGGGGGTGGCGGGGGGCGGGCGGTTGGATCTGGCTTGATCCACCTTGATTTGGTCGGATTTGGCCGGATTTGGTCGGAGGCGGTGGGGGGCGGGATGAGTCGATTGGCTGGCGGGGTGAACCGCGAACGACACGAAAGGAGGCGGAGGGACCCGAGGCGGGGGCCCGATCGGTGGTCGGTTGAGGGGTTCGAGCTTTTCGCGGGGCCGCGGCGGAGAGGTTGGATTTGGTTGGATTTACTTGGATTTGGTCGGGGCGGTTCAGGCGGAGTGCGGCGGAGGGTGCGGTCGGGCCGGAGGCCGCCAGGGGTGGCGAGGGAGGGGCGCGAGGCTCGCGGGGTGGGGGAACCGGGCCGGACCGGGGCGGTGGGGGCGCGCGGGCCCGGGCGGAACGCGGTGGCGTTTCGCGACGGAGCGGGTCCGGGGCGAGGCGGGTTCATCGGAGGGCGGGTCGGGTGGGGAAGAGGGTGCCGGTTTTTGGAAATAAAGCAATCTTTATGTTCTTAAAAAGAACATATGACGACTGCGCGGGTGGAGGTGAACAGGGACGGTCCTTTCCCCAATCTTTCACCACGGATCACACGGATGGACACGGATGCAGGCAACGCGTGGCGGACATCGGGCCGAAGCCGGAGGCGTTTTTCGCGGCCGGTCGGACGCCGTGACGCGCGAACGGGTGGGGGCGGCGGTCAGGTGCTCAACTGATCAGGAGCAGGCGGGGCGGGTCGCCGGGGCCGTGGGCGGGGGCGCGGTGGACGCAGGGCGGGACGGGGCTGCCGGGCCAGGCGGTGGCGATGCGCCAGAGGTGGCCGAGGCCGAAGTTGTAGGGGACGGCGCCGGGAGCGGGGGCGTAGTGGAGGTCGTAGCAGTGTTCGGCGAGGTGGTCGCGGAAGGCGGCGTCGTCGGGACCGCCGTAGTCGGCGAGGAGTTTCGCGCGGGTGGCGGGGTCGTCGATGTGGCGGCGGGCGTCCTCGTTGGCAAGGCCTTCGCTGGCGGGGCCGTGGTAGGTACAGAGGTAGGTGTCGGCCTCGCAGGTGGCGCTGTCGGCGTGGAAGGAATAGACGTCGACGGGGACGGCGGCGGGCTCCTCGTCGCGGGGGTAGGCGTGGATGCAGTTGAGGACGGGGGCGAGGCCGTGGTCGCGGAGGAGGCGGAGGTCGGCGAGGAGGAGGTCGCGGGCGGGCTGGGCGGCGGGGCTGACGGGGAGGGCGAGGAGGCGGGCCTCGTCGAGATCGACCAGACCCTCGCCGGGGCCGAGGAGGGCGACGATTTCAGAAAAGCCGTTGGGCAACGGCCGCGGCCAGCAGAGGGCGTTGACGCCGTCGGCGAACGGGGTGGTCACGAGGGCGTGGAAGCTGGTGACGGTGCGGATGCGGGGAACGTGGGACATCGAGAGAGCCCGACGGTGGAAAATTCAAGGGACTTTGCGAGGGCGGAAGGGCCGCACTACCTTCCCACGATTTTGCGAATGCGGGCGGAGACGACGTCGCCGGCAATTCCCTCGACCTTGCCGTTGCGGATTTCTGCCACGCGGCGCGCCACGGTCGACTGCCAAGCCGGACTGAGTGTGGGATCATCCGCGCCGTGACGGGCCGGCATGAGCCGATCGACTAACTCATCCGCCTTGTCGTTAGGGCACTGCCGCGCTTCATCCATGATGTGGTCGAGGTTAAGGCTCATGGGTGGAACCTAGGGGAGCAGTTCAACTCTAGCTTGGGTGGTGAGGCGGGTTAATTTCCTCAAAGTCGCACGGCACAGCTGCTATTGGGACAAGCCCTGCCAGCCAGCCGTCTGACTACGAGTTCGTGGAAATGAAGAGCCGTCATGGAAGGAAGTCCTTGCCTTTGAATTTCAGGTAGTCGTAAAGGCAAATTAGGGTATTAATATACTTGACGCATAGGCAGGCTTGTGCATGGTTTGGCGCATGAACACGGACGCATTGCCCCAGACGTTGCTTGAAGCGGTGAACTACTTCGCTGACGAGGGCCGCGCGCATGACTTCCTCGTGGCGATGCGCTGGGGCGAAGGCGTGACCTGTCCGCATTGCGAGTCGGCGAACGTAGGCAACCTATCGGTGAGCACGCGGACGAACGCCAAGGGCAAGACGCTGACGCGGCGGGTTTGGAACTGCAAGGCGTGCAAGCGCCAGTTTACGGTGAAGGTTCGCACGATCTTTGAGGATTCGCCGTTGAGCCTGACGAAGTGGCTTCCCGCTGTTTGGATGATCTGCAACGCCAAGAACGGCGTGAGCAGTCACGAGATTGCCCGCGCGCTAGGCGTGACGCAAAAGAGCGCGTGGTTCATGCTGCATCGGATTCGTGAAGCCATGCGGAACGGTGGCGGGATGTTTGGCGGGACGGTGGAGGCCGATGAAACTTACATTGGCGGACGCGGCGTGAACATGCACCGCTCCAAGAAGAAGGGAATGATTCGCGGCTCTAGCTCGCAGCATTTGACGCCGGTTGCGGGCCTGATTGAGCGCGGAGAGGGCGAGAAGCCCTCGCAGGTGAAGGCGTGCAAGGTGCGGAACGTGAAGCGCGCGGAGTTGCGCCCAAACATCCTGTTCAACGTGAAGGTGGGCGCGACGGTTTACACTGATGCGCATCGGTCATACAATGGCCTAGCGGAGGACTACGTGCACGGCGTGGTTGACCATGCGGTGAGCTACGTGAATGGGCAGATTCACACTAACTCGCTTGAGAACTTCTGGAGCTTGCTGAAGCGGACCTTGGGCGGAACGTATGTCAGCGTTACGCCGGAGCACTTGGACCGCTACCTTGACGAGCAGGTGACGAGGTTCAATGAGCGCAAGGATAACGACGCGGAACGCTTCGCGAGCACGCTGGGGCGCGCGGCGGGCCGTCGCCTGACGTATCGCAGACTGACGGAGCGGGACGACGAATTACCGGCCTGAGGCGGGAACGGGCTTTTGCTTCACTTGCTCGGCTGAGGGGCGTTGCGGTGAAACAATCGCCTTAATCGCGCGAAGGAAGTTCTGCTGCGCGTCGGCTCCCGTGGCGTAAACCGGAACGTGGCGCGGACGGCCTGCGGTGGCGTGCTGCTGCTTCATAGGTGCAATGAATCGGAGGATGGGGCAAAGGTCAATCAATCGGGCTTGCGCCGTTGGTGCAACGAGGCGAAAAGGGGAGGCGGTGAGTACCCCAACCATTTATCTCATATCTCACTGGTAGGAGGATTTGACCTTATGGCCAAAAAGAAACGATACGAACTAACGGCTGCCCGGATTCCGTGGCACCAGTTAGAAACTGAAGCCATAGTTGTTTTAATCCCGTGGGACGAGTTCTGCCTTCAAGGAGGGCCAGACGCCTATCTGATTCAATTCTCAGGCGTAGACGCCAGAGTAGCAATCGTGGCCAAGAGCCCCGAGGGAAAATGGGGAAGCGCCACATTAACCGAAGGGGTTTTTGAGCGCATGTGGAAAGAGAACCCGCTGGATTCTCTGCGCTGGCATCAGATGACGATGGAAACTGAGTTCCATCCGCGCGATCTGTTTGGGAGGCTTTAGTGGTTTTTTCGGTTTTGGATTTAGACGACATAAATTGCGTCGTCTTAATTAAGGGATTACTCTAGGCGGGCCGCGCGTCCGAAGGCCGATATGCGCCAAGTATGTCCATGCCCAAATTAGCTTTCTGAAGAAGGTTGGGTATGTCCCTGAAAAGGCTTTATCGAGGTGACCGTAAGCAAATGCGCCAAGTGCATCTAGATCGATTCTGTCGTCGGGAAGGTGAGGGATGAATACCGCGACTTTCTCCGGCGGGAGGTTTTTGAGAATCCAGTCGAAATCCCGGCCGGACGTTGCACGTGCAGCGGCCCTAGCGTAGCCATTGGTTTTAAAAGATTCGCGCCCTCCGGCGATGCATCTTTTAACTGATTCATCGGCTATCGCTTCGCTCGACGCATAGCCCGCCTCTCGCAGGAATCGGAATATCGGCAGGAAATTCGCCCCGGAATCAAGTGCTGGGATTGTCTGCTCGATAATTTTATTTGCCTCAAGAATTGGAGCACCGCTGAGAACATAGCTAAAAAGATCTCGAACCGAAACCCCCGAGTATCCGCGGTCCGCAACCTGCGAGCCAGCGACTCCGATGCCGACCACGAATTCTATTTCACCTTTGTCTTTAATGTCGTCGATTCCGACGAGGCAAAGCCGTTTAGACGGCTCTTTCAGGTGGACGATCTCATAGAGCTGTTCTTTGCAGAAACGCAGTAGTCGAGCTGGAAGCTTTAGCTTTGTTTGAGAGAGTACCGAATAAATTGATAGAAAATCATCGCTGACCAAATTTGTCACGGGTAAGGGAGTTCCGTCGACCACTATTATCGTCTCGGTTACGCCAGCAGGCCGATCGGGCTTTGATCGCTGCAGGAAGATAAGGTTGCGTTGCAGGCGTTTTATTTCCTCTGCACCTAGGCCGTTGATGATTGATCGGAGCAATTCTAGTATGTTGGTGTCAGATATAGAGTAGCCAATGAAAACCACTGGATGCTCGACGAATATCGTTATGAGCTTGGCTGCCAGGTAGGCTTGTTTCTCTCGAAATAGCTGATAGTCTTCCTCGGTTAAGACTAAACTGTTTGGATCAGTGCAGCATCCATGAATTTTGTAAATCTCCGCGACATTTTGCGGGGTTTGGCGTACAACCGATTGTTGACCGATAAATACTTTATATCCAGGGAAAAGTCCCTCAAGAAGGCCGTCCCAATTTGTTGTTATTATTCCTTCGGCGTTGAATGCGCGTAGGGCGGCAAGTTCATCGAGTAGCTGTGGGTCCCGGATGATCTTGTACTGAGACTGCAACATTTCCGAGATCGCGGCTTTAAGTGGAGAACTGCTGGTTGAAATGTGTTTCTTGTATTTTTCACGGATTGCGGCGAGCTCATCGGATTTCCACCAGATATCTGCATAGTCTTTCGCAATTAATGAAGCGCATCGGGGAAGCTTTGAGTCGGCGTTCGCCAAGTAAAATTCGTAGGGTGCGCCGGCCTTGCAAAACATCCTTAATAAGCCGTCCCATGTGGGTATTCCGAGGTAGCGCTGACTGAATCCCGAGCCGACGAAGAGGAATGGAGAACTTGGGTGATCGTGAAGGATCTCTGAGAGACGTTGATGCGGCGTCATTTAAGTGGGTGAAGTCAAGAGATCGAAAGCGGCCGATGCGTCGTCGAGAGGTTGATGTAGAGCGACAATGCCCCTCCCAGTGGCATTGGACAGGAGAATTCACGACT
>JAPLTR010000158.1 GCA_026398065.1 Verrucomicrobiota bacterium
CGAGAAACTTCAGCTCGGGCGCCCCGAAGTTGAAGTCGCGAAACCACTGCGCCCCCGCCACGAGCGCGAGCGCCAGCAGCAGGAGAAAGTTGAAGAGCTTCTGCCGCGAGGCCTCGAGCAGCGTGTTCCGCGCGATCAGCAGCGCGCGCGCCGCGGAAAAGGGCACGCGTCTCATGGCCGGCCCTCCCCGTCCTTCGGCCCGTTCCGCCCGACCTGGTCGAGGAAGATCTGGTCGAGCCGCGCGCGCGGCTGCTCGACCGACTCCAGCTTCCGGCCTCGCGCGGCGAGCCATGCGCGCAGCTGCCCGAGTTCCTCTGCGGAGAGTTTTTCCACGACGAGCGCCTGCTGGTTGGCGCGGCCCACGAGGTCCCGCACCGCGCCTTCGAGCATCAGCCGGCCCCGGTCCAAAATCGCCACGCGGTCGCAGATGTCCTCGATCTGCGCGAGGAGGTGCGAGGTGATGAGCACGGTCTTGCCCTGCGCCTTCAGCTTCAGCACGAGCTCGCTGATCGCCGCCGACCCGACCGGATCGACGCCCGCCGTCGGCTCGTCGAGGATCACCAGCCGCGGGTCGTGCACCAGCGCCTGCGCGAGGCCGATGCGCTGCAGCATGCCTTTCGAATAGGTCCCCACCCGCCGGTCCGCCGCCTCCGTGAGGCCGACCCACGCGATCACCTCGGCCACGCGGCCCGGCAGCGCCGCCCCGCCCAGCCCGCAGATCTTCGCGTAGAACTTCACGAGCTCGCGGCCGGTCAGATGCCGGTAGAAATACGGCGACTCCGGCAGGTACCCGACATCGAGCCGCGCCTCGACCCGCGCGCTCGGCACGCCAAACACCCGGCACTCGCCCGCCGTCGGCTCCAGCAGGCCGAGGAGGATCTTGATCGTCGTGCTCTTGCCCGAGCCGTTGGGCCCGAGCAGGCCAAACACCTCGCCGGGCGCGACGCGCAGGCTGAGGTCATCCACGGCCCGCAGCTTCACCCCGCGGAGGCCGACGGAAAAATCCTTCACCAGCCCGCGCAGCTCGATCGCCGGCGTGACGGACGCAGGGGCGCTCATTTGATGAGAAACCCGCTGAACTGCGGCGGGCGCTTCGCGGCCGTGCGGTCGGTCTTGCGCACAAAACCGTGCATGCGCTCCAGAATGCCGGCGATGAAGGCCTCGACCTCGCTCGGGCGCCCCTCGGCCTCGACGTACACCCGGCCGTCGGGCAGGTTGCGCACAAACCCCGCCACCTCGAACTCCTTGGCGATCTGGAGCGTGGCGTAGCGGAAGCCTACGCCTTGGACGTGGCCGGTGAAGTAAACTGTCTCGTGATGAACATCTGCCATGGCGGAGAGGTAAGGACCGTAACGAGCCCCGCGCGCGCGGTTCAACCCGCAAAACGTCCGGAATCGCGTCCGGCTGCAATTTGTCACCGCGCGGAGCGCCGCAACGTCGCGATCCCGCTGAACACCTTTCGTCCGGCAGGGCCGGTCCGCCCGAACGTCGGCGCAACGCCCCGCTTATGACAGAAGCGGTCCGTCCCCAGGCCCGGAATCGCCCTCCCGGAATTTTATTTGCTTTTCCGTCCGACCCGGACTGAGTTTCCGCCAACGAATGAGTAACTTCAACTCTGACGGCAGTCAGGAGAACGATTGGGAAGACCGCGGGGAACTCGCGTGGAACGAATTCGATTGGGAGCGCTACCTGCGCGAGCAGGACGAGGCCGTCCACCGCTACCTCCGCTTCTACGAGGCCGCCAAGGGCGAGACCGACCGCATCGACTTTGTCGCCGAAAAGATGGGCTGGGGCCAGGACGACTGGAGCGACGAGGCGGAGACCGCCGACTCGGCCAAGGAAGACGACGATGATGACGACGATTTCGACGACGACGACGATGACGTCTACACCCTGCACAAGAACCCGATTTTCATCGCCACGAAGGCGATCTATCTCGGCCTGAGGCAGTCGTGGGAAAAGCTCGCGGTCGACGGCACCCAGGTGCCGCAGCCGATCGCCGTCGCCCTGCTGGCCTCGCTGCAGCGCGGCGAAGAAAACGCGGTGCAGGCGATCAACGCCCTCGATTTTGGCGACTACGCGATGGCCGTGGCCCTCTTCAAGCGGGCGATGAGCGCGCTCAACAGCTCCCTGGCCCTCCTCAACGACGAGGCCGCCGTGCAGCACCCGGTCGTGGGACCGTGGCGCGAAGAGGCCCTGCCCCAGCTCTTCGACCTGCGGGAGATCTGGCTGCGCGTGATCGCCGAGTGCCGCGAGGAACTCGACCGTCCCGTCGACGAGGAAAACTGAGCCGCCGCCGCGCGCTCGGTCCGCGCCGCGGGGCCGCCCCCGAGCACACGGGAGCCGGCCCTCACGCCTGACCCCGCTCGCCCCGAGTGGCCGCAGGTGCCTGATTTGGTCGGATTCACCGGGGTCGGTCCGTGCTCCCGGGGCGCCAGGAGAGAACCGTGCCCAGGCCCGCACCCTCCGCCGTGCTGGGCGTCCGTCCCGCGGACGCCTTCGTTGCGCCGAGACCTCGGCGCGTCCCAGACCGGCGCCCTCGGACGCGGATCGTTGTTCCGCCTTCGTGCACACCGCCGTCGCGGTCGGGTCCGTCCTTTTCGTGTCGGTCGTACGTTGGGTGCGCCCGTCCTCGGCACACTCCGCTTTTCCGCGGGTTCTGGGCATGCCGTGGGCGCCCTTCCGACGGCCTGAATCCAGGCCCACCGAGGCCACGCGCCCACTTGCAACCCGTCCGTCGGAGCGGCGGCTCGCTTTCGGCCGGCCGGATCCGGTCGGATTTGTCGCTGTCGCCACCGGCGCCCGCGCAGCATGCGGAGAGTCGGACGATCCGGCCGGCCCGGGCGGCGGCTGCCGGTAGTTTATTCTGTGATACGCTGGCTGGAGCGGACCAGGACGGCCCGGGCGGCGTCGCCGACCTAGGACGAGCGCACGGCGGCGCGCCGCGCTGCGATCCACCGCGGGCCGAACAGGTTCACCGCGAGGCCGGCGATCACGAGGCCGGCGGCTTCGAGTTTCCACGCGGGCAGCGTTTCGCCGAGAACCACGGCGGCGCTGAGCATCCCGAAGATGGGCACGAGCAGCGTGAAGGGCGCGATGGTCGATGCCGGGTGGCGGCCGATCAGCCAGCTCCACAGCGAATACGCCACGAGCGTCGAACCGTACACGATGAAGCCCACGCTAAACACCGTCGCGCCGCCGACGTGCGTGAGGCTGTGCGCGATGAGCGCCGGCCCCTCGAACGCGAGCGAGGCCAGCAGCATCGGCACCGGCACAAAGAGGCTGCCCCACACCACGAGCGCGAGCGGGTTCACGCGGCCCAACCGCTTCGAGTAGAAGTTCGCAAAGCCCCAGGACGACGCGCCGAGCAGCACGCACGCGAGCCCGGCCACTGTGACGTCGCCGCCGGTGTGCAGAGCCACGACCCCGAAGCCCGCAAAGGCGGTGAGCGTGCCGAGGAGCTGCACCAGCGTGACGCGCTCCTTCAGCACGACGGCCGCGAGCGCGACCGTGACGAAGACCTGAAACTGCAGTGTCAGCGACGCCAGCCCCGCCGACATCCCGAGCTTCATGCCGAGAAACAGAAAGCCGAAATGCACGCCGAACATCGTGAGCCCATACACGGCCAGTTGCCGCCACGCCACCGCCGGCCGCGGCACGAAGAAGACGACCGGCACCGCCACCAAGATGAACCGCACCGCACACAGCAGCAGCGGCGGCAGGTCGCGCAGCGCCACCTTGATCGCGACGAAGTTGGCGCCCCAGATGGCGACCACGAGGAGCGCGAGGAGCAAGTGACGAATGGGCAGCGCGGCGGACATGAAGCGCGTCACGATGGGGCCCGCGCGAGGGCGCACAACGCCCAACCGGGGCCGAGGGATACAGCACAGCATCGCAAGGGGCGGCGCAGTGGGTTTCGGCGCACAGGCCCCATCCCACCACCCGGCAGTCACCGTGACGGAACGAGGGCGGACGGCGACCATCTATTCTTTTAATCAACTTTAAAGTTGATTTTATATCAAAAGAGGACACCCTCAGCCTCCCCTTCCACCCAGTTCCCGCCGATGCACACGGATCCAACCAGATTCCGGGGCCCGCCCGCGCCCAGCCGAAACGCCCGCGCGTCCTGTGGCCGACCCGGCCCGGCCAGACCGGGCGATCCGCGGCCTCCGGGCGAGACCAGGTGGATCACCGCACAGCAAACTCCCTCCGTCGCGGAACGCCTGGACTGTGGGAGGGGCTTTACGCCCCGACCTTTCGGGCCCCGCAACCCGTCGGGGCGTAAAGCCCCTCCCACAGCTACTCGCGCTCCGGCATCCGACCTAATCCGGGTAAATCCGACCAGATCCGACCAGATCGTGCCAAATCCAAGTAAATCCACCCTCTCCCTGTGTCATGGGGCGCTCGGAGGTAGCGCGGTCACCCTGACCGCGCTGGGTCGGTGGCCGGGAAGCGCCACCGAGCAGCACGGTCAGGCTGACCGTGCTACGGCTG
>JAPLTR010000092.1 GCA_026398065.1 Verrucomicrobiota bacterium
TCGCGAGTCCCGGGGGCAGGAGGTCGCGGGTGGCGTCGCTGAGCGGGGTCTTGGCGTGGCGGGGGTCGCTCTTGAACGCAGTCGGCTGGTGCCAGAGCCACTCGACGAGGGGACGGTCGACAAAGGGGACGCGCAGCTCGAGCGAGTGGCGCATGCTCATCACGTCGCTGTCGCGGAGGAGCACGTCGGCCATGTAGGTGCGCAGCTCCCAGGCGCTCATGATCTCGAAGGCGCCGACGCCGGCGAGGTCGGCGGTGAGGGTCGAGAGCTCCGGATGAAACGGCGCGCGGGCACCGAGGGCGGCGAGGACGTCGGGACCGAGGAGGGAGCGGCGGGTGGGCTCGGAGAAGACCCGGCGCTGGAGCGCGTTGAGGTCCTGGAAATTCCTGACGTGGCCGAGGAAGTCGCCGAGCTTGCGCTGGCGCGTATCACCGCGGTGGAGACGGGCGACGAGGCCGCGGCGCAGGGGCGCGGGGAGGGCGTGCCAGAGCGGCAGCCAGCGGGCGAGGCGCGGCAGGTCGCGGAACGACGGGTAGCCGCCGAACAGTTCGTCGCCGCCGAGCCCGGAGAGCGCGACGGTGACGCCGCCGGCGCGCGCCGCCTGGCTGGCATAGTAGGTGTTGATGCCGTCGCCGGTGGGCTGGTCGAGGGCGGCGAGCAGGGTGTCGAGATCGCCGGCGACCCGGGCGCCGGTGAGGAGGGTCGGGTGATGTTCGGTGCCGAAGTGACGGGCGGTGGCGGCGGCGTGGTCGCCTTCGGAAAACTCGGTTTCGTCGAAGACAATGGAAAAGGTCCGGAGGCGCGCCCCGGAGGCACGGGTCATGAGGCCGACGACGACGGCGGAGTCGAGGCCGCCGGAGAGAAAGGCCCCGACTGGCACATCGGCGACGACGTGGGCGCGGATCGAATCGTCGAGTCGGGCGCGCAGTTCGCGGGTGAATTCCTCGCGCGTGGCGCAGGGCGCCGCGGTGGCCGGGATGGCGCGGAAACTCCACGCCGCGCGGATGTCGAGGCGGCCCGCGCGGAAGGTGGCGCATTCGCCGGGACGGAGACTGAACACGTCGCGATAGATGGTGCGCGGCGCGGGCACGGCGAACCAGGCGAGATAGTCGGCGACGGAGAGCGGGTCGATCTCGGCGGCGAAGGCGGCGGAGGCGACGAGGGCGTTGAGCTCGGAGGCGAAGAGCAGGCGGGCTCCCGCGTGACGGTAGTAGAGCGGCTTGATGCCGAAGGGGTCGCGCGCGAGGAAGAGCGTGCGTTCCCGGTCGTCCCAGACGGCGAACGCAAACATCCCGCGGAGGCGCGACAGGCACCGCTCGCCCCAGTGCGCGTAGGCGGCGAGGAGGACCTCGGTGTCGCAGTGGGTGCGAAAGGTCCAGAAGGAGGCGAGTTCGTCGCGGAGGGCGCGGAAATTGTAGATCGCGCCGTTGAACACCAAAGTGAACCGGCCGTCGGGCGAGCCCATGGGCTGATGGCCGTTGGCGGGATCGAAGATCGCGAGGCGGCGCATGCCGAGCGTGGCCTCGCCGGGCGACTCCAAGCCGGCATCGTCGGGCCCGCGGTGGACCATCGCCGCACACATGCGCGCGACGGCATCGCAGCGAAGCTCACGCGCGGTCAGGGAGTCGATGAATCCGGCTATACCGCACATGGGCGGAGGGGTGGCATGGAGCCGTGCAGGTAGAGCTTCGCCCGGTCACTTCCCGGAAGAAGCGACCCAACGGGGAAAGGGTTTAGCACCATTGATAGAGTCGAGGCTGGGGTTTAACCCCCAGATGCGCAAGGCCAACGCAAGCGCAGGGAACTTGCAACCCCCTTGATGCGTGGAAGTTTCAGGCGAAAATCGAGCGGGCGATCTCGGTGGACTTTTCGGGAGAAAAAAGCTTCTCGACCAAGAGGAGGCCGAAATCGAGGGCGGTGCCTGCGCCGCGGGAGGTCAGGATGCGGCCATCGGTGACGACGCGTTCGCCGGCGAGGAGGTCGGGCAGTTCGCTGGCGACAGAAAAGTGGGCCGTGTAGCGACGGCCCGTGAGGAGGCCGGCGTCGTGGAGGACCGTTGGAGCGGCGCAGATGGCAGCGAGCCAGCGGGCGGCGGTGTGATGGCGGAGGACGAGGGGGACGAGGCGCGGATCGGCGCGCAGGTGTTTCACGCCGGGGCCGCCCGGCAGGAAGAGGCAATCGAAGAGGTGCGGGCCGGGGGCGGAGGCTTCGAGCGCGGCGAGGGTCGCATCGGCCCGCAGGGCAAGGCCGCAGCGGCCGGTGACGAGGAGGTCGGAGCCGAGGGCGGCGAGCGTCACCTCGGCGCCGGCGCGGCGCAGGAGGTCGATGGGGGTGACCGCTTCAATTTCCTCAAATCCTTCCGCGAGGATTGCGAGAACCGTGGGCATGGGCTGAGTTGAGCACGCATGACCTCCGATGCCGAAGGAAATTTTTCAGGAAAACGCCTGGTGATCTTCGGCTGCGGCTACGTGGGCGCGGAGGTGGCACGGGCGGCGGTGGCGCGCGGCTGCCGCGTGACGGCGCTGACGCGCAACGAGGCGAAGGCGGCGGCGCTGCGCGCGGAGGGGGTGGAAGTGGTGGTCGCAGACCTGGCGACGGACGCCTGGCACGGGCAGATCGCGGGCGGGGCGGACGGCGTGCTGAACTGCGTGAGCTCGGGCGGCGGCGGGATCGACGGCTACCGGAGGAGCTATGTCGAGGGCATGGCCTCGGTGCTGGCGTGGGCCCGGAGGCGCGGGGAGGCCGGCACGATGATCTACACCGGCAGCACGTCGGTCTATCCGCAAGGGGGCGGAGCGAGGGTGGACGAGACCGCGCCGACGGACGGGGCGGGAGAGCGGGCCCGGATACTGGTGGAGGCGGAGAGCCTCTTGCGGGCCAACGACGGTGCTTGCGCGCGGTGGTTTGTGCTGCGGCTCGCGGGGATCTACGGACCGGGGCGGCACCATTTACTGGAGCAGGTGCGTGCGGGTGAGGTGGCGGGGAAGGGGGACTACCGGCTCAATCTGATCTATCGTGACGACATCGCGGCGGGGGTGTGGGCGGCGTGGGGGGCGCCCGCGACCGTGGCGAACGAGGTCTTTAATTTGGCGGACGAAGGGGCGGCGACGAAGGCGGAGATCGTCACCTGGCTCGCGGGGCGGCTGGGCGTGCCGGTGCCGCGGTTCACCGGCGAGCCGGCGGCGGGGCGGCGGGAGGTGACGCCGGACCGCGTGATCGTGGCGGCGAAGGCCCGGGAGGTGCTCGGCTGGCGGCCGCGGTTTCCGACTTTCCGCGAAGGGTACGAAAAAATATTGTCGCGTTAGCTTTGGCGGGGTCTCTCAACTCTCACCCTCTCAACCCTCAACACACACCACTTATGGCCGGCGTAGGCACACTTCTCAAACAAGCCCAGAAAATGCAGCGCGGGATCGAGGCGCTCCAAACCCAGCTCGAGGCGAAGGAAATCGACGTCACAAGCGGCGGCGGCGCGGTGAAGCTCAAGGTCAACGGCGCGGGCAAGTTCCTCGCGCTCTCGCTCGACGCGGAGTTTCTCAAGGAGGACGCCAAGGTCGTCGCCGACACGGTGCTCGCGGCCGTGCAGGACGCGGC
>JAPLTR010000735.1 GCA_026398065.1 Verrucomicrobiota bacterium
ATCGGATCGGGGGGCGGAAGCCATGGTGCGGCGATCTTTCGGGGAGGAAGCGACGCCGGCCGCGCCGGTCATTTGGCGGCGATCTTCGTCACCGTCGGGTGAACAATTTTGCGCAGTTCCACGCTCCAGTGGTCAATGGCATAGTGCGCCTGGCCGAAGCGGGTGAACGCCCAGAGGCCCTCCAAGGGCGTGGCGTTGGTGAAGCCCGCGAGGGCCACGAGCTGTTCGCCGCTGGCGGCATCGCGGACCTCGTATTCCACGCTGACCCCGCCGTTGTCGACCGGACAAACGACCAGGCTCGTGACCACGTTGAGGGCGGGATTGGACAGATCGACCCCGGTGATCGCGGAGCGGACCCGCAACGTCCCCGCTTCGGGGGCGGTGACAATCTTCCACTCCTTCGCGAAGGCTTTCCGCAGGGCCTGGTCGTTGTAGGCCGCCAGATCCGTGATCTCCTGTGCGGTGACTTTCTTCTGGTCCTCGGCCGTCAGGCGCACGACCGCCGGCTCGAGGAGCACGCTGGTGTAGTCCGGTTTCTTCCAATCGGTCCGCTCGTACACGAGGCGGTGCGAGTCCTTCGGATCGGGCTTCAGGTGTTCGTAGCTTTCGAGGAATCCGCTGGAGTGGTTCGACAGGTGCGCACACCCCCCGAACAACGCCGAGGCGAAGACCACCGGGAGGATCATCCCACGAGCGAACGTCGGGCGCCCCGCGTCAGACCCGCCCGACGGGCGGCCACGCCGCAGCGTCGTGAGGGTGGCGCCTAAGGCTGCGAGGCGCCCGGTAGCCTGACCGAGAACGGCGGTGCCGACCGAACGCCAGCCGGCGATCCATGAGACAAGGGAGGCGCCGGCTCCCGGGGTAGAAACGTGTGGGTTCATATGTAAGCAGTGCTTACTGAATCAAGGCTTGTCGAGGTAAATAAGCACTGCTTACATTTTTCCCTCCTCCCCCCGCCATGCCCCTCACTCCGAAGCCCGGCTCCGCCAAGTCACGTCCCGCCAAATCGCGCGCCGCCAAGGACAGCTACCACCATGGCAATCTCCGGCAGGTGCTGATCGAGACGACCCTGCGGCTGATCGCGAAAGTCCGGCCGGAAAACGTGACGGTGCGGGCGGTGGCGAAACTGGCCGGGGTTTCGTCCGGCGCGCCGTTTCGCCACTTTCCGAACCGCTCCGCGCTGATGACCGCGGTGGCGGAGGAGGCCATGCTCCGGCTGCAGGAGGAAGTGGAAGCGTCGTTAAAGAAGGCCGCCGACCTGAACCCCCTCCTGCGTTTCCGCGCCATCGGCGAGGCCTGGATTCGCTGGGCGGTCCGCCACCCCTCGCATTTCAAGGTGATCTCCGACCGGAGCCTGATCGACTCCGATGCGTCCGCGGCCTGGCGCCGGCGAAGCAAGGAAATCCAGGCGGAAGGGATCCGCCTCCTGCAGGAGGCCCAGCTGCAGGGCCTGATCGCGGAGGTCGACATCCGGTACTTTCACCTCGCGGGACGGGCGCTGGTCTACGGCCTCGCCCGGATGTATTCCGACGGCCACTTTGCCAGCTTCGGCCTCGACGAGGGCCGCGTCGATCAAATCGGCCAATCGGTCCTGGACGCCTTTTTCCGGGTACCGGTCCGGCCGACGACGAACCGTTTGGACCAAGCTCGGGAGGCGGGGCCCTCCCCCATCGCAGCGAAGAAAGCCTGAGGACGAAGCCCGCGGTCAGTCCCGGGGCGGAGCCAAGTCGATATGGGCCTATTGTTGTTTTTATCCACTTTATAGTTGATTTTTACTAGAAAACGCCCACTCTGCCACCACCCTCCTTCCCGCCCATGAAACCCCGACTTCGCCCGCCGCGGCCCGCGCATTCGTAGCGCGGCCGGGCCTTGCGCCCGCCCGGCTGCCGCCGTGCACCGCGTCGGCTCCGACGGGCGTCGCTCCCACCGATGAACCTCCCACGGACAGGCACCGCCGAAGCCGGGTCGCCCCGCCCGGAAGGGCGAAGCGCGGACGCGTGGCGCGGAGGGAATTCGCGGGTCGTCCTTTGGGGTGAGGGAGGCGGGCGGCGGGAGTTCGGGGCTCATCAAGGCAAATCAACCCATTTCAAGGCATTTCAAGGCAAATCAAGGCGCATCAAACCCGCCGCGGCGAAGGCCGGGAGACTTTCGCTCCGTACGCACCCCCGCCACCCCACAGCGGAATCCGGATACCTCCGGCCCTGCTTCGCGTGCCGCGCTCCGACGGGCAGGCCAGATCCAGGCAGATCGCACCCAATCCAACCAGATCCGACCAAATCCAGCCAGATCCGGCCTCCCACAGATCGCACGGATGCACGCGGATTCCGAAAGGATCGAGGCCAACGGGTCGGCTTCCCGGTCGACGTCACCTGCGTTGGGCCCACACCGCTTTACCTCGCTCCGCACCCCTCCGCGCCATCCGTGGAGAGCAGAATTTCTCCGCTCCCAGGTCAGACGGCGTCCGCCCCGGCCCGTCGTGGAATCCGGCCCCATCCGGCCTCATCCGACCAAATCCAGGCAAATCGCACCAGATCCAACCTCGTCCGACCTGACGCGATGAATCCCCGGCCCTTATTCCATCGTCGCGCGCAGGCGTTCGAACTTCGCGTAGGCGCGGTCCCCGATCTTTTCCAGTTGAGCGGTTGCAAGGCCAAGCTGGGCGACGCTTGGGTCGAGCGCCTCGTCCCAGTAGGTCTGCTCACCCGGCAGACCGAGTTCCTTGACTGCGGCCAGGGCTGCGGCGACCAGCAGATACTTCGCCTCGGGCAACGGGTCGACCGCGAGTGCTTTCAGATAGTGGTCGCGGATCGGGACAAACACGTCGGCCGGAAAGCGCCACTTGCGGAGGACGGCGACCGCGATGTCAGGACTGGTCAGGCCGAAGACGTCGCGCTCCCAGTCGAGCAGCGGCGTGGTGCCGATGGCCGGCGGACGGAGGTAGCGCAGATCGCTCTGGGCCGTGGCATCGAGGGCGATCTTCCCGATCGAGCGCATCAGGCCCATGGTGTAGGCGGCGCGCGGGTCGATGCTCCCGTAGGGCGCCAGTTCCTCCATCGCGAGCGCGACGTAGAGGGAGTTTTCGCGCAGCCGGCGCGCGGGCACGTTGTAAAACTGGAGGTTGAAATTCGTGAGACCCGAGATGGAGGCCAGTCCGGTCACGCGGTGCACTTCGTTGAACCCCACGCGCCCCAGCGCCTCTTCGAGCGACGCCACCGGATCGCCACTGTTATAGACCACACCATTGGCGATGCGGATCACGCGCGCGGTGAGGCCGGTGTCCCGCCGCAGCAGCGACGTCACCTTTTCGAGGTCGGCGTTCGCATCCTTGAGCAATTCCTGCAGCTCCGCCAACACCCGGGGCGCGGAGGGCAGACGGTCGGCGACTTCGACCGCGCGCGCGCTGGTGAGGGATTTGGTGGCCTGCATATCTATGCTAATTCGACCCACCCAGGCACGACTTGAGCGGCGGACTCCCGCCCGGCCCGGCCGGAAACTACCTAAGTTCCGCGCGAAACGGCACCGCGGGCAGGCCCGCGCCGTTGTAGAGATTGGCCTCGGGAGCGTTCTTCCAGGCGTAACGCACAGCCACGGGCTCTTTTACCTCGGGCGAGACCACGAGCAGGGTGTCGCGGTCGATCTTGGCCGTGGCGGGGCGGAAGACCCGGTCGGCGCCGGCCACCTCGACCGATTGGACGGGCTTGCCGAACGCGATGAGACCGCTCGCGTGGGTAAAACGCACGCGCAACGCCGGGCCCTCGCGCGTGACGCTGGCGAAGGTCGGCCCCGTGTCATCGACCGTGACCGCATAAGTGCGGTTCTTCGCAAGCAGGGCGAGGCGGCGGCCCACGTCCTGTTTGTTGGCAGGGTGGATGTCGTCGGGATTGCCGATGTCGATGGCGAGGGCCTGCCCGGTATTGGGCAGGGAGAGGGTCTGGGTCTGGGCCTCGCGCAGGAAGGCGTAGTTCATGCCGGTCGCATCGCCGCCGTTTTTGTAGTTGGCGAGATTCACCCAGTAGAAGGGAAAATCGCCCTGCCCGAAATGCGCGCGCCAGAGGGTGATCATCGCGGCGAACCGCGCGTGGTACTCGGCGGCGCGGTCGGCGTTGCTCTCGCCCTGGTACCAGAGGGCGCCGCGGAGCGCGTAGGGCAGCAGGGGGTTGATCATGCCGTTGAAGAGACCGGTGGGCGTCCACGGATCGCCGGGGCCGCGGGGCGCGCGGGGACGCGGGTTCTTCTGGAGCCAGGCGGAGTACTGCTTGGCGCCGTCGGTCTTCGGCTTGGTCTTCGCGCCAGCCGCGGTGGCCTCGGCGCGGGCGGTGGCCGCGGCCTTCGTCCACGCCGCGAGCGCGGCGTCGTACGCGGCCTTGGCCGCGGGGTAGGCCGCGACGTTCTGCCGCCATTGCGCGTCGATGGCCGCAAACTCCGGGCGGCTCGCGAGTGTCGCCGGACTCATCCACGACTCCACCGGGGTGCCGCCCCACGAGCTGTGGACGATGCCCACGGGCACTCCGAGTTTTTGGAAAATATCCCGCGCGAAGAAATACCCCACCGCCGTGAACCCGCCCGCGGTCTGCGGGGTCGCCGGCTGCCAGCCTCCGGTCCTGACCGTGTCGGCCGGCGACTCGGCCACCGTCTGCTCGATGCGCACGTGGCGGATGAGCGGAAAATTCGCGGTGGCGACCTCGGCTGGGGCGTTGGTGGCGCGGGTGTTGGCCTGCCAGGTCCCGGGCCGCGCCTCGACGGTGAACTCCATGTTCGACTGGCCGGAGCAGAGCCACACCTCGCCCACGAGCACGTCGCTCACGGTCAGGGTGTTCTTGCCCGCGACGGAGAGTTCGGCGGGCACGGTGCTCGCCGGCAGGGCGTCGAGAAACACGATCCAGCGACCGTCGGACCCGGCGGTCGTCCGGACCGCCTGATCGCGGAATGTGACGACGACTTTCTCGCCGGCATCGGCGCGCCCCCAGACCGGCACGGGCTTGTCGCGCTGCAGCACCGCGTGGTCGGTGAACAGCGGCGCCAGGCTCACGTCGGCCCGGCCGAGCGTGGCGAATGCGATGAAAACAGAAACGGCGAGCAAACGGGAGAAGGGTTTCATCGTACCCGGAGACGTTGGCACGGCCCCCGGCGTTTCCGAGCGTGAAAACCAACCGGCCCCTCCCCCCCTTTCCGGCGCTACTGCCGCCACGGCCTCCCGGCGCGATAGGCCTCGAGGCGCGCCGCGTATACCTTGTCGGGGTTCTGACTGCCGGCGGCTTTGGCAAGGTCGAGGGCGCGCGCGGCGGCCGCGACCGCTTCGGGGAAGCGCCCGGATTCGGCAAGGGCGGCCGCGAGCGCACTGAGCGAGGTCGGATCGTCGGCAGGGAGCTTTTGGGCGACGGCCAGCGCGTCGGCCCCGTTGCGCAGGCGGTCGTCCGTGGTCGTGGCGAGGATCCAGGCGAGGTTGCCCGACGCCACGTGGTTCTCACCGGCCGTGAGGACAGCACGATAAAGCCGGACCGCGGAGGCATGCGCCCCGTTGGCGTAGCAGATGTTGCCGGCGCTCAGGCAGAGCTGGACGCGCCGGGACTCGGGCGCACGCATAACTGCGGCCTCGAAACTCCCGGTGGCCACGGCGGCCTCGCCGACGGCGAGCTGCGCCAGCGCGATGTGCCAGAGGGCGTCGGCCTCGGTCTGGTCCGGCACGACCTGGAGCAGCAGCACCCTGAGCCCGGGGAGGAAGACATCCGCCGGCGCGTGAGAGGGGATCGGCCGGAGCCACAAGGGGAGACGTTGATCGTACAGGAGCTGCCAGCCGAAGGTGTTTTGAAACTCCTCGCGCGTGCCGCCCGGACGCAGGATCGTGAAATACTGGGAAAGAAAGTTCTCCTCGGACACCAGCGCGAGATGGGTGATGCCCCGCCGGCGCATCCGTTCGCGGGCCTGTTCGGCCGAGGGGGCGCAGAAGATCTCCGCCGCCGCCCGCATGCCGGCGTAGTTCTCCCAATAGAGGGTGCCGATGGTCCGGAAGTTGCCGTAGTAGCCCATCGCCACCGAGGCGTTGGGGCTGGCCAGCAGCACGATCTCGCCCTTGGGCTGCGAGGCCCGGATCGCCGCCGCCGCGTCGCGGTAAAGGATCTGCTGAAGATCCCCGCGATCCGGCTGCCGGTCCGCCACGCGCGACCGGACGATGCGGATCCGGCTGACCGCTTCCGGCACGAAGCACACGAGGATCACACCCACCACCGCCAGCCACCGCGTGACGGCTCCCCGCTGGCCCAGAAGCGCGACCAAGGTGACGAGGAGCAGCCCCAACATCGGTCCGCTCGCCCCCAGCGCCCAGCGCACCTGCGCGATCAGCATCACGAAGCCCCCGAGGGCCACCAGGCCGGTGAAGAGGAGCAGCCCCCGGTCGCGTTGCGACCGGCGAAACAGCAGCGCCGCAGCGATGAGAAACGGCGCGACGTTCCAGTTGATGTAATAGAAAAACATCGGCCAGCCGAAGGCCTTTTTGATCGCCACCAGGGACAGTCCCTCCGCGACCGACTGCGGGATCCCCGCCACGAAGGGATCGCCGACGAGAAACACGCGCGTGCCTCCGAGCAGGATCGTGAGCGGTGCCACCGCTCCGGCGAGCAGCGGCCACCCGAACCGCCAAAGCGGTGGCCGTGGGGTCCCCGCGGGGGCCAGCCGCCACCCCAGCACCACCGCGACGAGTTCGCCGCCACCCCACCAGGCAAGGGCGTAGAACGGGTGGTTGACCTCCATCCGCAGGCCGACGTGGTCCGGGGCGTACTCCAACAGATAGAAGAACAGGCTCCCCACCGCACCGACGCGGCCCCACAGCCGCCAGAGCCCCTCGTCGAATTCCGCGCCGTCGCGCTGCGCGCTTTTCCCGAACAGCCCGCCCGCCAGCAGACCGGCCAGCCCGGTGAACCCGATCACCGGAATCGTCGACGCCGCGCTGAAGCCCATGCCGACCGCCCCGCAGACCGCGGAGAAAATCGCCGCGCTCCTGGCCGCGGCCCTCGAGTTCGGCAGCAGGCCGCCCGCACCGGGGACCTTTGCCCGCCACCAGCCTCCGCCCATGAACATCGCTCCCAACGCGACGCCAAAGGTCGCGGCGCTGAGCACCCCATGGTGATCGACGTACATCGGCCCGAAGCCGCCGTAGAATGTGTTGGTGCCCACGAGCGCCAGCGCAACGAACGCGCCCGCCCCTGCCCCGGCGCGCCGGGCTGTCCACGCGGAAAACAGCACCACCACCCCTAGCAGCAGCGGGAGATTGAACCAAGGGAGCACCCGCTCGGTCGCCAGCGGCAGCGGTTCGCCGGTCGCGACCGCGCGCCAGCGCCCCGCCAGGGCGATCAGGTGGGCAAACCCCGAACTCCAGTGGACCTCGCGGCCGTCGGGCGCATTGTCGTTGAGGGTGAAACGCACCCGTGCCGGCCCGCCCTCGTCAAACGTGAGGGCGTATCGCACCCACGTCTGGGCATCCGCGTAGTTGGTCGGGACGATGTGCTGCATCGGCGTCGAGATCGGCGGGACGCGCGGTCCCGCCCGGTCGAGCAGGTCGATATATTCGCGGAACGCGACGGCATCCAGGACCGTCAGCAGCGCGGCGATGCCCCAGACTCCCAACATGACGAGCCACCACGTCCGGCGGCCTTCCCGAGTAAGTATCATTCGGAAGGTTGAAACCTAAAATGCCGTGCGCGGGAAGATCACGTTTATGCCAGCCATCGCCTCAAACCGACTCGGATTGATCCGGCAACCGGGGCTGAAGAAACCCCCACAGCTCCTCCGCCATCTTCCCGCCGAAGCCCGGCACCTCGGCGATCTCCTTCACGCTGGCGGCACGGAGCTTCTCGATGCTGCCGAAGTGGCCGAGCAGGGCCGCGCGCCGTTTCTCGCCGAGTCCCGGAAAATCGTCGAGGACGCTCTCGCGGATCTTCCGCGAGCGGAGATCGGCGTTGTAGGTGTTGGCGAAACGGTGCGCCTCGTCGCGCAGGCGCTGGAGGACGTTGAGCCCGGGATGATTCAGCGGCAGGTTCAGCGGGGGACGCTCATCCGGAAAAATGATCGTCTCGTGCTGCTTCGCGAGACCGATGAGCGCGGGCGGCATCGCATCGAGCGCGACAAAGGCCTTGAGTGCGGCGCCGATCTGCCCGCGTCCGCCGTCGATCACGATCAGGTCAGGAAAGAGTTTCCCCTCCTCCAGCAGGCGGCGGTAGCGGCGGCCCACGACCTCCTCCATCGCGCGGTAGTCGTCGTTGCCGATGAAGCTCTTGATCTGGAAACGCCGGTAGTTGTCCTTGTCCGGCCGCCCGTCGGCGAAGTGCACCATCGACGCGACCACGAGGGTCCCCGAGATGTGCGAGATGTCGAAGCACTCCATCGTGCGCGGCGGCGAGGAGAGATGGAGTGCGACCTGGAGGGATTCGAGCGCCTCGTCGTCGCGCGCCGGGCGCGTCGGATCGGTGCGCTCGAAGTGCCGGGTCTTGGCCAGGGTTTTTTCGAGGGCGAAGACGATGTCGCGCAGCTCGGCGGCCTTCTCGAATTCCTGCCGGCCCGCCGCGGCGAGCATCTCGTTGCGCAGCGTCTCAAGCCACTCGCGGGACTTGCCCTCCAGAAACGTGCAGGCGTCCTCGACCCGTTTGCGGTAGTCCTCGGCGCTGACAATGGTGCCCGCGCCATAGAGCTCGGTGCGCACATCGTCGTACAACCGCCAGGTCCCGTCCGGCAGTTTTTCGGGCGTCCCGTCACCCAGCAAGATCCCGAACTGCCGGCGCATCTGCGCCAGAGTTTTGCGCAGCAGGCCGCTGTGCGCAAAGGGCCCGAAGTACCGCGAGCGGTCCTCCTTTTTGAGCCGGGTGAGGCGGAACCGCGGCAGCTCCTCGCCCAAGTCCACCCGCACGAGCAGGAAGCGTTTGTCGTCGGTGAAATCGGTGTTGTAGCGGGGTCGCCACTGCTTGATCAGCTTGCCCTCCAGCAGGAGGGCCTCGGGCTCGGATTTGACCTCGATGGTGTCGAGGTCGGCGATCATCTCAATGAGCGCCCGGATCTTAGGCTGCGACACCGTCCGGGCCCGCCCGCGCTGAAAATACGACGAAACCCGCTTCTTCAAGCTCTTGGCCTTGCCCACGTAAATGATCCGCCCCAGGCGGTCCTTCATCAGGTAAACGCCGGGTTTATCGGGGAGGTGGCGCACCTTCTCCTTGAGATTAACCGGTTCTGTCGCTGGCATTCCGCCAGAATCCGCCTAATCTCCGCCCTCGCAAGCATGGTCTCATCCCACAACGCCGACTCCACTGGCGCCACCCCGCGCAAGCCTGTCGCCCAGGTCCGCTACGAACTCCTCACCCTCGGCGACGAGTTGCTCCTCGGCCTCACCGCCAACGGCCACCTCACCTTCATCGGTGCGCAGCTGGGCCGCCGCGGGGTCACCCTCGGGCGCAACGTCACCATCACCGACGAGGCCGATGCGATCGTCGCGCAGTTTCGCGAGAGTTGGGCGCGCGGCGACGTCGTCATCACGACCGGCGGCCTCGGGCCCACCTGCGACGACCGCACCCGCGAGGCCATCGCCGAGGTGCTCGGCCAGAAGCTCGTGCGCGATGCCGCCATCGTCCAGTCGATCTCGGACCGCTTCGCCCGCCTCGGCCGCAAGATGACCGACAACAATCTCAAGCAGGCCGACCGCTTCGAGCGCGGCGACATCCTCCCCAACGCCAACGGCACCGCGCCCGGCCTCTGGGTCGAGCAGGACGGCAAGGTCCTCGTGATGCTCCCCGGGCCGCCGAATGAACTGCAGCCGATGTTTCTCGAGCAGGTCGTCCCGCGCCTCGCGGAACGCGGCCTCCTCCTCGACCGCGAGGCCTACGTGCAGCTCCGGACCGCCGGTGTCGGCGAGTCGCTCCTCGAGACCCGCCTCCAACCCATCTTCGACCGGTACGGCGACGCCCTGAGCGTGGCCTTCTGCGCCCATCAGGGCGCCGTGGACTGCCGCGTGAGCTCGCCCAGCGGACGCCTGAACCACGAGCAGCTCGAGGGCATCGCCCGCGAGTGCGGCGCCCTCCTCGGCGAGGACCTGATGTGCTACGGCCACGACAGCCTTGCGAAGACCGTGAGCGATCTCCTCCGCTCGCAGGAGAAGACCCTCGCCGTCGCCGAGACCGCCACCGGCGGCCTGCTCGCCAACGCGTTCACCGGCGTGCACGGGGCCTGCAAGTTTTTCGCCGGCGGCGTCGTGTGCTATTCCAACGACGCCAAGATGCAGCTGCTCGACGTGCCCGAGTGCCTGATCGCGCAGCACAGCGCCGTCAGCGACGAGTGCGCCGTCGCCCTCGCCACCGGCGCCGCCGAGACCCTCGGCGCCGACTACGCCCTCGCCGTCACGGGCTTCGCCGGCCCCTGCACCGGCGCGACGCAACATCCCGTCGGCACCATCTTCGTCGCCCTCCATGCGCCGCACGGCGTGTGGTCCAAGAAACTCAACTACCCCGGCCCGCGCGAGACCGTGCGCGTCCGCACCGTCAACGCCGCGCTCGACTGGCTCCGCCGCGAGCTCCTCCGCGCCGCCCACGGCGCCACCACCCCGACCCGCCGCACCGGCGTGATGCAGTGAGCTCCCCTGCCGCGACGCGGATGAAGACCCTGCGCACGCTCCTCGGTTGCCTGGCCTGTTGGTCGGCGGTCGCGCTCGCCTCCGCCGCCACCCCGCAGGTCGCCACCCGCGTCGGCCCGCCCGAGGGCAAACTCCTCGTGGTCGGCGGCGGCAACATGACCCAGCTTTGGTCGGTGTTCCTCGAGCTCGCCGGCGGCAAGGATGCGCCCATCGTCGTCATCCCGACCGCCACCGAAAACGTCGAGGCCACCGACAAGGCCGTCGCCGCCCTCCGCGCCCTGGGCGCGACGCATGTGACCCAGCTCCACACCCGCGACCGCAAGCTCGCCGACACTGAGGAGTTCACCGCCCCGCTCCGCACCGCCCGCGCCGTCTGGCTGACCGGCGGCCGCCAGTGGCGCCTCGTCGACGCCTACCTCGGCACCCGCACGCACCGGGAGATCCTCGCCGTGCTCGCGCGCGGCGGCGTGGTCGGCGGCAGCTCCGCCGGCGCCTCGATCCAGGCGAGCTATCTCGTCCGCGGCGCCCCCGAGGGGAACAAGATCATGATGGCCCCCGGCCACGAACAGGGCTTCGCCCTCCTGCGCGACACCGCCATCGACCAGCACGTCAACACCCGCGAGCGCGCCGACGATCTCCGCCCCGTCCTGAAAAAGCACCCCGCCCTCCTCGGCATCGCCCTCGACGAGGCGACCGCGATCGTCGTGAACGGCGACGAGTGCACGGTGGCGGGCGCCGGCCGGGCGCGATTCTTCGCCAACCCCGGGTCTCCGCCCGTCGAACTGACCGCCGGGGCCCGCTACGACCTGGCGGCGCGTTCTGCCCTGCCGTAGTCCGACGGCGCCCCTGTCGCGCCGTCGTCTTGTAGGGCGTCCGTCTTGCGGACGCCTTGGCGCGCGGCGCACCCCGAGCGGCGTCAGCAAGACTGACGCCCTACAATCTCAGCCCCCGATCAGGTTGCGCAGCGCCGCGAGGTACTTCTCCTGCGTGCG
>JAPLTR010000053.1 GCA_026398065.1 Verrucomicrobiota bacterium
TCCGACCGCCGCCCCGCCAGAGCATGTTCTTTTTATCAACTTAATGATTGCTTTTAACCAAATAAACCCCTACCCTCGGCCTCACTTCCCACTCACCATCCGCCGATGCATCGGGATCGCTCCATTTCCCGGGGCTTGCGCACGCCCCAACCAATCGCGCCCGCCATTCGCCGCCCCGCGCCGCAGCCAACCGGCGCGCCCCGCCTCGCCCTCAATCCCCTCCGGCCAGATCGCACCCCATCCGACCAGATCCGACCAAATCCGACCAGATCCGACCAGATCAAGGTGGATCAAGGCAGATCAAGCCTCCCGCTGATCACACGGATGCGCGCGGATTCGAAAAGATCGACCGCGGCGTCCGCCTCCCCTCCGTTCCGCGCCATCCGCGGGAAACCGCCTTTCCCGCTTTCCTCACTCTCGCCCCTGCCCCCTCCGCCTCCAATCCCCTCCGGCAAAATCCGACCCAATCCGACCAAATCCGACCAGATCAAGGTGGATCAAGGCTGATCAAGCCCCCCACCCTTCACGCGCATGCTTCGCAAACGGCCGGCCCCCCGGAGCGACATCCCGTTTCCCACCCGCACAGCTGAGCCCAACTCCGCCACATCATTGTCGCCTCGCCACGCGATTCGGGACTGACCACCGCCCGCCTGCCCGTCGTACCTTCTTCAGCCACCACCACACATTCCCATGAAGCTCCTCTTCCTCCACGGACCTCCCGCCGCCGGCAAGCTCACCGTTGCCTGCGAAGTCGCCGCCCGCACCGGCTGGCGCCTCTTCCACAATCACCTCACGGTAAACCTCGCCCTCGCCGTGTACGACTTCGGCACCCCCGGTTTCATCGCCCTCCGCGAGGAGGTCTGGCTCGCCGTCTTCCGTCGCGCCCTCGCCGACCATCTCCCCGGCCTGATCTTCACCTTCAACCCCGAGAACTCCGTCCCCCAGCGCTTCATCGATGAACTTTTCGCGGAAGTCGCCGCCGCCGGGGGTGAAGTGATCCCCGTCGAACTCACCGCCTCCGAAGCCGAACTCGAACGCCGTATGGGTCTCGATTCCCGCGTGCAGCACGGCAAGCTCACCGACCTCGCGCTCTACCGCCAGTTGCGCGCCGCGGGCACGTTCCTCACTCCGGTCATACCCGGCTCCCGCCTGCGCCTCGACACCGGCACGCTCTCCCCGGAGGAATGCGCGGCGCGGATCGTCTCCCATCTATAGCCACCCGCAGGCGACTATGTCTACATCGTCGGGGGCACCGACCAGAACGAGTTTTTCGGCAGCATCGAGCGGTTCGACGTGAAATCCCATCGCGTCGTCACCATCACCGATGAGCTCATCCCGCGCCGCTACCTCGCGGCGGCGGTGGTCGATCACAAGCTCTACGTCATCGGCGGCTGGGACAGCACGCCGGGCCGGCAGCCCGAGCCCGTTTCCCGGATGCAGATTTTCGATCTGGCCACCGGCAAGATCACACTCGGCCCCCCGCCCCCGACGCCCCGCGCGCACGCGGCGGCCGTCGTCCATCAGGGAAAGATCTACGTGATCGGCGGCCAGGCCGTCGTCCGCGCCAGTGCGCTCGTGCAAACCGGCCAGGTCGAGATCTTCGACCCCGCCACCGGCCAGTGGACCAGCGGGGCCCCGATGCCGACGCCCCGCGAAACGGCCGCCACCCGCGTGGGCGATTTCATTCTCGTCCCCGGCGGCTTCGCCGCGAATGCCGCACGCGCCAACGTCGAATACTATATGCCCCTGAAGGACGCGTGGCAGGTCCTGCCCGATCTGCGCCAGCGGATGAGCGCGTGCTCGGTCGTGTTTCTCGGCGACCATCTTTTTCTGTTCGGCAACTACGGCACGCCGTCCGAGGTGCTCGCCTACCACCTGAAGACCCGCACCTCCCGCCTCATCCGGCCCGGCTACACACCGGTTCACCATACCTCCGCCGTGGTCAACGGCGGCCAGATCTACGTCGTCGGCGGCAACACCGACCGCGACGGCCGCGCCTCCGATCTCATCCAGGTCTTCGCCCTCACCCCGCCCAAGTGATCCGCCCCCGCGCCGCGGGCTCGACTCAATGAAATCCCTCGATTGCCTTGCCGCCATGCCGCTCCTCCGCCGCTCCGCCCTCCTGCTCTGTTTCGCATGGACGACCTGCGCGGTCTCCGCCGCGCTATCCCCCACCGAGGAGAAAATCGTGGCCGCGGTCGATGCCTCCGTCGGCACCTTCGCCCGCGATCTGGAGCAGGCCGTGCAGATCGACAGCGCCACCGACAATCTCGCCGGCATCCGGAAGCTTTCCGATGTCTTCGGCGCGCAGCTCACGTCGCTGGGCTTTGACTACCGCTTCGCCGAACTCCCCGCCTCCACCGCGCGCTCCGGCCACCTCGTCGCCGAACACCGCGGCTCCACGGGCAAACGCGTCCTCCTCATCGGTCACCTCGACACCGTCCTGCCCGGAGGAAATTTCCGCCGCGAAGGCAACCGGGCGATCGGCTCCGGCACCAGCGACATCAAGGGCGGCGATCTCATTATTACTTACGCCCTGCGCGCGCTGCACGCGGCCGGCGCGCTGGCCGACACCCAGATCATCGTTGTGATGACTGGCGACGAGGAGTCGGTCGGCCATCCCGTCGAGGTCGCCCGCAAGGAACTCCTCGACGCCGCCAAGCGCAGCGACTTCGCCCTGGCCTTCGAGGGGGCCATCGGCAAAACCGGCACCGTGGCCCGCCGCAGCAG
>JAPLTR010000361.1 GCA_026398065.1 Verrucomicrobiota bacterium
TTGATCCGCATGTTGAAGAAGTCCACGCTGAACGACAGGTTCTTGACGGCCGGCGACTCGAAGACGGCGCCGACATACTGGATCTTGGCCGTCTCCGGGAGGAGGGCGGGATTGCCGCCGGTGACCTGGCGTTGCTGCACCGCGGGATCCTGCGGGCGGAGCGGATCCTGCAGCACCGTGGAGGTGAACGCGACCGTCTGGGAGGCGTAGAGCAGGCCGAGCGCGGGAGCCTGGAAGGACTCGGAATAGGAACCGCGGAGAAGGACGTTGAGGAACTTCGTGTCCGGCAGGCGGAACTTCAGACCGACCTTCGGCTTCGTGGTGTTGCCGAAGTCGCTGTAGTGCTCGTGGCGGCCGGCGACCTGCAGCTCGGCGGAGCCGATGGCCGTGGACTTGTAGAGGGGGGCGATGATTTCGACGTACTCGGAGGAGACGACGCGCTTGCCGGAAAGCGGCAGACCGCCACCGGAACCGAGGTAGGCCGCGGTGTCAGGATTGGTGATGAGGCGGTCGTTGCGGATTTCCACCCCGGCAGCCAGGCCGACTTCGCCGGCGGGGAGCTCAAAGATCTTGCCCGAGACATTGGCGTCGTAGCTGAGCGAGTCGGACTTGGCCGACGCGTTCGACACGGTGAACAGGCCGTCGACGATCGCCTGGTTGTCCGACGGGCCGAACGGATTGAGCGCGGTGGCGCGGGTCGTGCCGTTCAACGCGGCCTGATAGGTCGTCGCCCGGATGGCGTTGCGCGAGACGGTCGCGGCGTTGCTGTAGCCGTAGGTGACCGCAGACTCCCAGTCCCACTTGTTCAGGACCGTGCCGCGGAGGCCGGTCAGGAAGTTGGCGCTGGTGGACTCGGTGTCGAACTTGCGGACCGGACCGAAGTTTGCGCGGGCGGACAGGGTCGTGAGCGCGATGCCGAAGGGATTGTAGGGATTGCTGGCCGGCAGGGTGAGACCCTCGGTGGAGTACGTGATCACGCCCGGCGTGAACGCGTAGTAGGTCGAGTTCTTCGAGAAGGTGAGATTGAAGAAACCCTTCAGGCTGTCCGTAAAGGTCTGCTCGATCGAGGTGTGGTTGCTCACGTAATCGTAAGCCGGATACAACTGGTAGGTCTCCGCGAAGTTGTAGCGGTTTTCGTTGCCGACGAGCACGGCGTTGGCATTTGTCGGATTGGCCGGGGCGGGCACGAACGCGCCGAGCGTCGGCGTCGGCGTGGGCTTGCCGCCGTTGACGACGTAGGTCCAGCTGGTGACCGTGGACGCGACGTTCGGGAATGGCACGTTGAGTGCCGCCGCCTGCGTGCGCGTGAGCGTCAGATTGGCCGGCCAGTTGGACGTGGAATTCTGGTTCAGGCCCTTGTTCGCGCCGAGACCGCTGTAGTCGGTGGTCGTGATGCCGTAGTCCCGGATGAAGTTGGAGTTCGCCATCTTGGCGTCGATCGCGGTGAAGATCTTGGTCTTCCCCGTCTCCGCGCCGGCCACGATGCTGATCTGGCGGATGCCGGTGTCGCCACCGGAGCTGCGCAGCGTGTTGCCGTAGTAGAGGCTGGTGGAGAGGCCGGTGAAGTTCTTCTTCAGCTTGATGTTCAGCACGCCCGTGATGGCGTCGGAACCATAGATCGCGGAGGCGCCGTCCTTGAGGAGCTCGATGCTCTCAATGGCCGCCGACGGGAGGCTGTTGAAGTCGAACACCGAACGGTTGCCGCTGTTCGTCAGCGCGTACGGCACGGCGCGACGACCGTCGACGACCGTAAGGAAGCGCTGCGCACCGAGACCGCGGAGATTCGTCGTGGCGGCGCCACGCGTGAAGCTTGCGGTCTGGTAGATCGAGTTGGCGGTGCCGGAGTTGAAGGGCAGGCTTTGGATGAAGTCGCCGACATTGGTGTAACCCTTGGCCTCGATTTCCGTGGACGTGAAGGTCGCGACGGGGGCGGGGGTCTCGTAATCAACGCGTTTGACGCGGGAGCCGGTGACTTCGAATTTCTCGATCTTAACGGCGTCGTCTTTTTTATCTTCGGTCTTTTTCTGGTCCTGCTGCGCGGCGAGTACGCCGACGCTGAGAACAGAAAACAGACCGTAACGTGCGGTCGCAAGCGCGACCGACAGCAGCGGTTTGTTCATATTATGGTGTGTTTGTTGTAGGAGTCCTCCAACCGGCAGGTAGGCCGGCTGGGTTGTGGTGACGGGCCATGACAGAAAAACCCGCCGCTCTAAGCAACGATGAATTTTTGCCGGAATGTTACATAAGCCCGGGTCATGCGGGCCCAAAAAAGGCGCCCCCGGGGTGAGGGGCGCCTTTGCAAAGACCAAGAATGAGGCGCCAGCGCGCCCCAGGCCGGATCAGAACTTGAACTTGACGTCGATGTAGATCTGGCGACCCACCGCACCGTAGGTGTCGATGTCGACGTTCGAGTCCGAGAAGATCGTGGGATCCTTCGGGCCGAACTTGTTGAAGACGTTGTTCACGCCGACCGAGACCTTCGCACCGCTCATCCAGCGGGTCTTGGCCCCAAAGGAGTAGGAAGCCGAGAAGTCGAACGAATTGAACGAACCGATGCGCTCGCCGTCCTCGTCGTCGGTGATCTTCGGGATGCTGCGCCAGCCGACGACCGCCGCGTAGTTGTCACGCGTGAAGTCGATCGTGGTGTAGGACTGCCAGCGCGGGATCGTGCCGTTGTAGATCGTGGACTTGGCCACGGTCTCGGCCTTCGGTTCGCCGGGGACGTCGACGTGGGTGTAGTGGTTGTAGATGCCGATGTTCGAGGCGACCTCGAACCGGCCCACACCCTCGGCCTTGAAGTTGTACTTCGCGGTCACATCGTAGCCGTCGAGGTTCTGCTCGGCGATGTTGACGTTCTTAGCGGTGACATAGACGTCATCCGGGACCGCGGTGCCGATCTGACCGGGAGCGGTGACCTGGCGACCGGTGAAGCTGCCGATGCGGACGACATTGGAGTACTGCGAGGCCGGACCCTTGGTCTCGACATCCTGGAGCAGCGTGCTGGTCGGGATGCTGTTGATGAGGTCGGTCTGCTTGATATTCCAGTAGTCCACCGAAATGGAGAAGCCGCGGACGGCCTTCGGCGAATAGACGAAACCAGCGGTGTAGTTCTTGGCCTTGGAGGGCTTGAGCTCGGAGTTGGCGCCGGACTGGGAGTTGGTCTGGAGATTGGCGACCGAGGTGCCATTGGTGCGCCGGAGGGTGAAGGGATCGGTGAAGCCGATGCTCACCGGCCCGAAGAGCTGATAGAGCGAGGGAGCCGAGAACGACCGCGAGAAGGTGCTGCGAAGGGCAAACTCATCGTTGATCGGCAGGTAGCGGACCGAGATCTTCGGCACCGTCGGGTTGGTGGTATCGCTGTAAAACTCGTGGCGCACCGCGCCACTGAGCTCAAGGAGGTGGGCGCCGGGGGCGTCCTTGATGATCGGCGCGCGCACTTCGGCGAAGAGCGAACCCACCGAGCGATTGGCATCGAACGGATAGAGGGTCGTCGCACCATTCCAGCCGAGCTGGCCGGTCACAGGGTCGAGTTGGCTGTTCGGGTCGGCGACCGCGCTCAGCCCTTCCTTGCGCTGTTCCGCACCCACGGCGATATCAAGCGGGCCGGCGGGAAGCTGAAACGCGGTTCCGCTGAGCTTGACGTCGAAATTGCGGAGCGTGCTGACAAAGCCGCCGGTGGCGGTGCCGACAAAACCGCCGTTTTCGATCACGCCCGGCGCCTGCTGGCGGGCGAAGAAGTTAAACTGACCGGTGACGATCGCGTTCGCGAGGGCCTTGTTGTTGATCACGCCGGGATTCTGGTAGTCCTGGGTGATGCGGTTGTAGGTGGCGGCGGTTTCCCACGACCAGTTGTTGTCGATCTTGCCACCGATGCCAATGATCCCGCGCGCACCCTGGGTGTCGTTCAGGTATTGCCGGGGGTGATCGACCAGACGGTTACGGGCGGTCACAGCCACGTTGAAGGGATTGCCGTAGAGACCAGCCGGGATCGTGGTGCCACCGGCTCCAGGTGCGCTACCGACCGGAAGGGCGGCAAGGGCGCTGGAATTGATCGGCTGGCCGTTGATCTGCGAATAGGTGTTGGTCTGAACCACCAGCACGTCGCCGAACACCTTGAACAGGTCGTTCCACTTGTGATCGAACGCGAGCGTGAAACTCTTGCGCTCGTTCTGGATGGTCTGGGTGACGTACTGGGCCAGATTGAAGAATTTGAACGTGTCGCCTTGGATGCGGGGACCGGAATAAGTGCCGTTGGCTACGAGCGTCGCGGCCGGCAGACCGCCCGCGGTGACCGTGGGGGCATTCTTCGACGGATCCAAGTAGTAGTAGGCCGAGCCGACGTTGACCGCGCCCGCAAAGGTCGGGGTGCCATAGGTCGGATCGGAATAGGGCCGCTCATAGTTGAAGATCGGGTCCTGCTTCAGGTATTCGGCCGAGATCGTCATGCTCGTCTTGCCGTTGCTGACGCCACCCACGACGTAGGCGCTGCGGTCGGCCGAGTGGCCCTTGTTGGTGGACCAGGCATAGCGGGAACCGGCCTCGAAGCCCTCGTAGTTGGTCTTCAGGATGATGTTCACGACACCGGCGACGGCATCCGTGCCGTAGATGGCGGACGCGCCGTCGGCGAGCACCTCGATGCGCTCGATCGCGGCGACCGGGATCATGTTAACGTCGACAAAGGAGTACCCATTGGCGGCGCTCACGGGATTGATGGCGGAACGACGACCGTTAACGAGCACGAGGGTCGAAGTGTTGCGCAGAGCAACCTGCGAACCGCCGTTCGTATTCCCGGAGCCGACATTGGCGTTCTGGGAACCAATGTTGCTATTGCCACTGAACTGCGGGGTGGTCTTGCGCAGGATCTCGAGAACGTTCGAGTTGTTGCCCGAATTCTCGATGGTTTTGCTGTCGATCGTGATCACCGGGACGGCGATCGAATTGGCCGCCGGACTCAGGTACGAGCCGGTGACGACGTACTTATCAAGAACCTGGGCTTTGTCTACTTTCGGTTCAGTGGTCGCCTGGCCGAAGCCCGGCGCCGCACTCAGGCCCATGGTCGCCAACAGCGACAATGAGACCTTTAACTTCCGTGATTTTTGTTCGTTCATGGTTGTGTCAGGTTGCGGTTGTGTGTGGAAGCCAACCCGGCCTTTCGGCCGTTTTGCTTGCGGGGACTACGCAGAAGTACAGTGGGCCGCGCAATGCGAAATTATGACGAAACTGTTACAGACCGCGACGAATCGACATGTATTAGCGACGAACGGCGCACATTTTGCGCCGGGTTAATCCGCCATACGCGTCTTGCACCCCGCCCGATTTGCCTGAAAAAACATGAAGCATGATCCGCCGCGCGCTCCTTTTGAGTCTGGTCTTCGGCTCGCTTTCGTTGGGTGCCACCCCCCCCTCGCCTGCGCCCAAAACGACCCTCGCCCAGACCCTCTCGGCGGAGGAATTCGCCCGGGCCGGCCTCAACAAGCTCACGCCTGACGAACTCGCATTCCTCGATGCGGCCCTCGCCCGGCGGGCTTCGCCGACCGCCGCCACGGCACCCGCCAAGGCGGAGAAAGCCCGTCCCTCCCGCGAAAAAGTCGCTGCCGACTTCGGGGCCGAACAGGTCGCCCAAAAACAGCCGGTGGCCGATGCGGGCGAGCTTCACACCCATATTGAGGGCACGGTGCAGGAATTCTCCGGTCGCGCCGTCTTCGCTCTCGGCAACGGCCAAATCTGGCAGATGCGCACCCCGGCCGACATCTATCTGACGAAGAAGCTCGTCAACCCCGAGGTCACCTTGCTCCGCGGTGCCGGCGGCTACAAGATGGTGATCGATGCCGCCAACGTCGTCGTCCTCGTCAAGCGAATCCAATAGCGCCCTCCTGCCGATCGCGTCTTGGGCACTTGCAAAGCCGCCATCAGTCGGCCCTTTTCGCACCCAATGAAGGAGTTTCCGGCCATCGTCCGCGCCTTGCTCGCCCCCGGTGTCGGTGAGTCAGTGCTCGCGACGCTGGCGACGGTCGAAGGCTCGTCCTACCGACGCCCCGGTGCCCGCCTCCTGCTCACGGCCGGAGGATTGCGCGTGGGCTCCATCAGCGGCGGTTGCCTGGAGGAGGATGTCCTGGTCCGCGCCCGCCGCGTCCTCGCCACCGGCATCGCCGAGACCGTCGTGTACGACACGACGACGGAAAACGACCTCGTGTGGGGCGTCGGACTCGGCTGTCATGGCGTCGTCCGCGTCGTCCTGGAAAAACTCGAGCCACGTCCCGCGTGGGTCGTCGCACTCGCGGAGAATTTCACCGCCCGCCGCACCACCCGTCTCGCGATCACCCACCGGGCCGACAACCCCACTTTGCTGGGCACGGCGCTTGTGAGTGACGACACCTCTCTCTCGCCAGTCGCAGGCACCGCGGCGGACGCCGTCTTTCTCGAGACCGTCGCCCCGCCGACCGCCCTCGTGATCTTCGGCGCCGGCGACGACGCCCAACCGCTCGCCCGACTCGCGCACGAACTCGGCTGGCATGTCACCATTGCCGATCCCCGCGCCGCCTTCGCCACCGCGGAGCGTTTCCCTACCGCCGCCGCCCTCGTGGTCGGGCCCGCTCCGCAGCTCGTCGCGCGTGCCGAGCCCGGCCCCGACGCCCTCGCCGTCGTGATGACGCACCACTACGTGCACGACCTCCCCTTGCTGCGCAGCCTCCTGCCGCGGCCCCTCGCCTATCTCGGTCTCCTCGGTCCGAAAAAACGCGCCGAACGCATCCTCGCGGATCTTGCCGCGGAAGGCCTGGCGCTCACCCCCGAGCTGCGTTCGCGCCTCCATGCCCCCGTGGGCCTCGATCTCGGCGCCGACTCGCCCGAACAGGTCGCGGTCGCGATCCTCGCCGAAATGCTGGCGGTGCTCGCCGGTCGCAACGCCCGGCCGCTGCGCGAGCGCACGCGACCCATCCACGGGTAACAAAACGCTCCTCTCCCCATCATGTCCGCCCCGCCGCCCTCCTCGGCCCAGCCCTTTCGCTTCGGCGCGGTCATCCTCGCCGCGGGCGCCTCCACCCGCATGGGCTCGCCGAAACAACTGCTGGAAATTGACGGCCGCCCGCTGCTCATCCGCGCGATCGACGCCGCCCTCGCCTCCCCGGCCTGGCCGGTCGTCGTCGTGCTCGGCGCCCACGCGGAGAAAATCCGGCCCGTCCTGGCGCGCCTGCCCGTCCTGGTCGCCGAGACCCCCGAATGGTCCGAGGGCATGGCCGCCTCCATCCGCGCGGGCGTGACGATGCTCCGCCAGTTTTCCCGCGCCCTCGACGGTGCGGTCGTCGCGCTCTGCGACCAACCGGCCTTTTCCGCCGCCGTGATCGCGCAGCTCGTCGCAGCCCAGCGCACCACCGGTCGCAGCATCGTTGCCGCGCACTATTCGGGCCGCAACGGTGCCCCCGCCTTGTTTCTCCGCGAACACTTCCCGACCCTCGCCCACCTCACCGGCGAAGCGGGCGCGCGCACGCTCCTCAACGGCGACCCGGCCCACGTCGCCGCGGTCGACCTCCCCGCCCTCGCCCTCGACCTCGACACGCCGGCAGACGTCGCGGCGTTTCGCCCGACCCCGCCATGAAGACCCGCTTTCTCCCCTTCGCCCTCGGGCTCCTTCTCAGCCTCGCCGCTCCGTTCGCCGTTCAGGCCGCTCCCGACAAGGCGAAGCTGAAACAGGAGGTCGCCGCGATGGAGGACGCCTTCTGTGCCATGGCGCAAACGAACGGCCTGCTCGCCGCTTTCCAGCATTTCGCGGCACCTGATGTCGCCTTCATCGACACCGACCCGCGCAAATTTCGCGGCCCCTCCGCCGTGCTCGAACGCATGGGCCCCGACCAGCCCGGGGTGAAACTCACGTGGTCCGCCTCGTTCACCGATGTCTCTGACGACGGCACGCTCGGCTACAACTACGGCCGCTTCGAATCGCGCCGCACCGGCCCGGACGGGCAGGAAGTGGTGCGCGGCGGATTTTTTCTCACGATCTGGAAGCGCCAGCCCGACGGCACCTGGCGCTACGTGATGGACACCGGCGCCCCGGACCGTCCGCCGAAGCCAGACGCCGGGAAGAAAACCTGAAGAGGGTCAGGACGGCAGCCCTTACGGCAGCTTCGCCTCGGCGACCTTCTTCGTCTGAGCGGCGCGGTAGGCGTCGAGGGCCTGTTTGATCTTCGGATCGCTCAGGGCGAGGATCGCCGCGGCGAAGAGCGCGGCGTTGATCGCGCCGGGCTTGCCGATCGCGAGGGTCGCGACCGGGATGCCGGCGGGCATCTGCACCATCGAGAGGAGCGAGTCCATGCCCTTGAGCGAGGCGCTCTCCATCGGCACGCCGAGCACGGGGAGCGGCGTGACCGCCGCCGCCACGCCCGCGAGGTGGGCCGCACCACCGGCCGCGGCGATGATGACCTTGAGGCCGCGCGACTCGGCGCCGCTCACCCATTCGATCGCGAGGTGCGGCGTGCGGTGCGCGCTGAGGGCGCGGCGTTCGCACCCGATGCCGAGCTGCTCGAGGGTCTGCACGCAGTGCTGCATGACTTCCCAGTCCGACGTGCTGCCCATGATGACTCCGACAAGTGGTGTGGCCATAATTGTCGCGCCAAACTCAGTACC
>JAPLTR010000120.1 GCA_026398065.1 Verrucomicrobiota bacterium
GGGCGTTGTTCCCCCGCCGCCTTGGGGCGACCCGGCACGGCCTGCGAGGCTCGCCGTCCAGGGCGGCCGCAGGCCGTCACGCAGTGACGCGGAGCGAAGCGCAGCGCCCTTGACGGGGAGACAGGCCGTGCGAGCCAAGGGCCGGCAGGCCCCGCCGGAGGCGTCCATCAGGGCACTCCTTCGCGGCGCGCGCGGCCTTGAGCGCCCCCGGCACGGTCACGTCCCGCTGAGTGGTGGAGTTCGTGCTCGACACCGTGCGGGTCAGTGCCCGGTGATGCCGTGACCAGGGCGGTGGGCGGTAATGCGGTGTTGCGGGCCGGAACGGCACTCAGCGCAGGCATCGAGCCCTCGGAGAGGTAGCGGCGGTCGCTGACCTGCCATTCGTCGTGTTGCTCGGCCAGGACCGCGCCGGCCAGGCGAGCAGGGCGGCGGGGTTGGGAAAGACCCCGACCACATCGCAACGGCGCTTGATCTCCTTGTTCAACCGCTCCAGCGGGTTCGTGGACCAGATCATCTTCCAGTGCGCGGGCGGGAACGCGGTGAACGCCAACAGTTCCTCGGTCGCGGCCTCAAGCATCGCGGTGACCTTCGGGAACCGCCGGCCCAACATCGCGGTGACCACCTCGAGCTGCTCACGGACCGCGGCCGCGTCGGGCTGGGCGAAGTTGGTGCGGATCAGCGCGGCCACCATCTCCGCGTTGGCCTTGGGACCACGCCCAGCACGTTGCGCATGAAGTGCACCCGGCAGCGCTGCACCCCGGCACCGAGCAGCACCGTGCGCACCGCTTGGCGCAATCCGAAGTGGGCATCGGCGATCGGAAACGGGACCCGCGCCTGGAGCCACCGCCACGCCGTCCCAGCAGCCTGCTCTTCACAGCCAACACCCACCGGATGTCCTGGGCGCAGAGCCTGCAATCAAATCGGGCCTGATCGCTTCATCGTGAGCGGCACAGCACCTTCCCTTCCCGCTAGGTCCGCCGGCTCCTCCGCCGTGTACAGCGGGGTGATCTTGATTCGCTGCCCCGGTTGCCAGGAGTGCAGCCCGAGCAGGCGGTACAGGCCGTCCATCGGGTTGGCCTCGATCACGATGGCGGACGTGCCGTCGACGTAGAACGCTTCGAGACGAAAGCTGTCAGCAGCCCTACTCATCAGTGCTGCATTGGTTTGCCGTTTCGCTCGACTCACTGATGACGCAGCAGGCCTGAGTCGCCTGCGAAAGCATCGGAATCAGCAAGGAAAGTAGGAAGATCGACGAGCAACTATTTCGCCACGGGCCTAGGGTGTGCTCCGAATGTCGGTCGAATCACTGCCCGACCGAATCGCTCCACGTCGGGACAACCGTCAGGAGCAGAAGCCGCATTGGTCGCACACCGGACGCACCCCGCACCAGCCTGGAGGGGTGTCCGCCAACGCTCTCGTGACAACGTGACAACGTGACGGCGAGCTGGAGTGACGCCCGCCTCAAGCAGGCAGCAAGATCCCGCAAAGGGGATGCGGCGGTCCTCGTCTGATCATTGTGTCTCGGCACACGAGCTGGCTAGAGCGCTTCGGTTCCGACGCGGCCCGGCGCGGAACCACAGCAGGTGCAGGATGCACCGGGAGCAGGAAGAAGCGGACCCAGCATGTGTAGATCGCACCGGTGAGCGCGAGAACGAGTCGCTCGGCGAAACAGATCGCGGTGACCACGACGATGACCAGTGCGAGCTGGGAACCGATGATCACGACATCAGTGTGGCCGATCCCGGATCCGTTGCCGTGCTGCAGCGAGCCGTGCGGCACGCGTTTCAACACAGCGTGCACGGCCGGCTGGGCGGCGACGCAC
>JAPLTR010000482.1 GCA_026398065.1 Verrucomicrobiota bacterium
CGAGCGGCACCGGCTTGCCGCTGCGGCTGCGCAGGTACAGGAGCGAGAGCGCTTCCGGACTCCGCTGGAACTCGGGCGCCATCTCCATGATCACGAAGTACTGGTTGGTCGGCGTGTAGATCGTCGAGACCTGCCGCGTGCCGAAGGCGCTGTAGAGCGAATCCTCGATCTGCTGCGGCGTCACGCCGAGGGTCGCGGCGCCGTCGCGGTTGATGTCGACGCGGAGCTGCGGGCTCGTGATCTGCAGGTCGGAGTTCACATCGACGAGCTGCGGGAGCCCGCGGAACTTTTTCTCCAGGTCGCCGGCCACGCCGTAGAGTTCGTTGAGGTCGCTGCCCGTGAGCGAGACCTGGTAGAGCGCCTTGGTGAGCTGGCCGCCGATGCGGATGGCCGGCGGCACCTGCGGATAGCATTTCAGGCCGGGCACGGCCGCGAGCTGCTGGCGCAGTTGCGCGATGATCGTGCCGATCGGCGCCCGCTCGGCGCGCGGTTTCAGGCGCATGAAGATGCGGCCCTGGTTCGACGTGGAGCTGACCGATCCGCTGGAGCCGAGGGCTGACATGAAGACGTCGACCGCAGGATGCTTGGCCACGATCGCGGCCGCCGCCTGCTGGTGCCGCACCATCTCTTCATAGGAAATGTCCTGCGCGCCCTCGGTGAAGACGAGGATGAGTCCGGTGTCGTCCGTCGGGATGAAACCCTGCGGCAGCAGCCGTGCAAAAAATGCCGTCAAAAACGCCATCACGACCGCGACCATCACGACCACCAGCCGGTGCCGGAGACTCGCGCGCAGCGTGCGCTCGTAGAGGCCGCGCGCGCCCTCGAACATCGCTTCCGTCCACTGGTAGAGTTTGCCATGGAGGGCCGTCGCCGCCGCGCCGTGCGCCGCATGCGGCTTGAGAAACCGGCTGCATAGCATCGGCGTGAGCGTCAGCGATACGAGGCCGGAGACGAGGATCGACGCCGTGATTGTCACCGCAAATTCGTGCAGCAGCCGCCCGAGGATGCCGCCCATGAACATCAGCGGGATGAACACCGCGACGAGCGAGATCGTCATCGAGAGAATGGTGAACCCGATCTCGCGCGAACCTTTCAGGGCCGCCTCGCGCACCGGCATGCCGGCCTCGACGTGGCGCACGATGTTTTCGAGCATCACGATCGCGTCGTCGACGACGAAGCCGACCGAGAGCGTGAGCGCAAGCAGCGACAGGTTGTCGAGCGAGTAGCCGCAGAAATACATCGCGACGAAGGTGCCGAGGAGCGCGAGCGGGATCGCCAGCGCGGGAATCACCGTCGCAGCCAGCGACCGCAGGAAGATGAAGATCACGAGCACCACGAGCGCGATCGCGAGCAGCAGCGTGAACTGCACGTCGTGCACCGATTCGCGCACCGGTTCCGAGCCGTCGCGCAGGATGCTGAGCGAGACCGACTCAGGGAGCTGCTTCTGAAAGACCGGCAGGAGGGCGCGCACGCGGGCGACGACCTCGACGGTGTTCACCCCGGGCTGTTTCTGGACGGCGAGGATCACGGCGCGGTCGGCGGTGATCTGGTCGCTCCCGTTTTTGCGCGAGCCGAACCAGCTCGCGATGCGGGTGTCCTGCACGCTGTTGATCACCTCGGCGAGTTCGCCGAGGCGCACCGGCGCGCCGTTGCGATAGGCAACGACGATCTTGCGAAAGTCTTCCACGTTGGCGAGCTGGCCGCTCGCGAGGATCTGGAGCGACTGGCGGTTGCCGTCGATGATGCCCGTGGGCAGGTTCACATTGTGCGCCGCGAGCGCGTCGCGCACCTCGGTCAGCGCGATGCCGCGGCTCGCGAGCAGGCGCGGGTCGAGGCGGGCGCGGAGCGCGTATTTCTGCGAACCGAAGATCTGCACCTGCGAGATGCCCGACACCGTCGAGATACGCTGCGAGAGCATCACCTGCGCGTATTCGTCGACCACGGACAACGGCAGCGTCGGCGAGCTCACGACGAGGAAGAGCACGGGCTGATCCGCGGGATTGGTTTTCCGCAGCGAGGGCGGTGCCGGCATGTCGGTTGGCAGGCGACGCTGCACGGCGGCGATCGAGGCCTGCACGTCCTGCGCAGCCGCGTCGATGCTGCGGTCGAGGGAGAACTGCAGCGTGATCGACGTGCCGCCCGTGCTGCTCGTCGAGGTCATCGAGTCGATGCCCGCGATCGTCGAAAACTGCTGCTCCAGCACCGTCGCGACGGCGCTCGCCATCGTCTCGGGCGTCGCGCCGGGGAGGTTGGCGTTGACCACGATCGTGGGGAAATCGACGTTCGGCAGGTCGCTCACCGGCAGAAGCCGGTAGGCCATCGCACCAAACACGCACAGCGCGGCCGTCAGCAGCGTCGTCATCACCGGACGACGGATGCACATTTCGGGGAGATTCATGGCGGCTCCTCGGGGTTACTCGGATTTCTTGGATGGCTGCGTCGCATCGGCCGCCGCGACGCCCCCGGCCAGGGTCTTCGCCTCGATCTTCGAGCCGGGCAGCAGCCGCAGCTGGCCGTCGGTCACGACGGTCTCGCCGGGCTTCACGCCGTCGGCGATCAGGGAGAAATCGCCGGACGTGCGAGCAACCTTCACGGTGCGCAGATCGACGGTCTGGTCCGCCTTGACGACGTAGATCGTCGAGCCGTTCTGGCTCGTCTGCACGGCGGTCGAGGGCACGACGGTCGCGGCGACATCGAGCCCCACCTGCGTGGTCACGTTCACGAAGCGGCCGGGCCAGAGCGCCTTGTCGGCATTGGGAAACTCCGCCTTGAGGGTGATCATGCCGGTGGTCGCATCGACGGCATTGTCGATGAACGCCAGCTTGCCGTCCTCGCGCGCGAGACCCGACGCGCGGTCGACCACGCTCACCCGCGCCCGCTGTTCGGCGAGTGCTCGGCGGATATCGTCGAGCGAACTCTCCGGCACGGAGTAGGCGACCGCCACGGGGGCGAGCTGGTTGATGGTCACGAGGGAGTACGCGTTGTCGTTGGCCTTCACCAGCGCGCCTTCGTGCAGCAACCGCTGGCCCGCGCGGCCGGAAATCGGCGCGCGGATCTCGGTGTAGCCGAAGAGTAGCTCGGCATTGGCCACGGCGGCCTCCTTGGCCTGAAGAAACGCCTTGGTCGTCTCGGCCTTCGTGACGAGCTGGGCAAACTGCTCTTTCGAAATCGCGTCCTGCTGGTCGAGACGCTTGTAGCGTTCGAGGTCCGCGTCGGCCTTCGAGGCCTCGGCACGGGCATTGACGAGATCGGCGCGGGCGATGCGCAGGGAATTTTCCAACGGCCGACGATCGAGGACGACGAGAAGATCGCCCGCCTTGACGTCGTCGCCCTCGCGAAAACGCACTTCGGCGACGATTCCATCCACCTGGGATTTGATCGCGACGGTCCGCAGGGCCTGCACGGCCCCGATGGACTCGATGCGGCGGGGCACATCCTCGCGCGTCGCCACGGCGATTTGCACAGGTACGGCCGGTTGGACAGTGACTTTCGGCGCTTCGGTCCGGCCGCAGCCGGCCAGGGCGAACAACGCGAGGGCGGCGGCCAGCGCGGCGGTTGGGGTGGGGGGGTTAGGCTTGCTCATGGGTACGGATCGGGGGTTTCGCGGCGGTCTCGATGTCGACGAGGTTCGCCTTGATGTGCAGCAGGTCGTCGATCAGCGCCGCCCGGCGCTCCTCGGACAGGCCGGCCAGCGCTGCCGCCCGCAGGTCGTCTGCGATGCGGGAAAGTTGCACAATCGTTCGCGTCGCCCGCGGGGTGAGGCGCAGACGGTACGCGCGGCCGTCATGCGCATGGTCGTGGCGCTCGAGCCAGCCCGTCTTCTCCAGCCGCGCGGCATGGCGGCTGATGGTGATCTTCTCCAGTTGCAGCGCCTCCGCGAGGTCGCTCTGCGACGCCCCCGGCTGACGTGCCACATAATAGAGCAGCAGCCACTGCGCCCGGGTCAACCCGTGGCCGCGCACCCGCCGGTCAAACTCCTTGCGCAGGAGGCGGCTGATGTCGCTTACGATGAAACCAAGGCTGCGATCGAAGTTGGGGAGCGCGTCGGACATGTCGGACATAGGAGAGGAAGCGGGACTGGTAAGCATGCTTACCATTTCTGCAAGTCTCCCGTTAAAGTTCTTCGCGGGCTTGCGCCGCCTTCATCGTCCGACGAGGTTTTTCCCATACCCCTTCCACCCCGTCCCCCTGTCGGCCCGACGTCAATGTGCCGTCGTGGCTTATGGTTCCCCACCCCGTCATGTTCTCCCTCCGTCTCGCCCGCCCCGCCGACAACGCCGCCCTCGCCGCCCTCTACACCGAACGCGGCCACGTCTGCTCCCCCGCCGAAATGTCCACCCGCCTTTCGCGCGTCATCACCGACCCCGCCCACGCGGTGATCGTCGCCGAGACCGCCGAGAAGAAAGTCGTCGGCGCGATCCACGTCGCGCTCTACCGCATTCTGGAGTGGGACGAAGCCGCGCAGATCCTCGGCGTGATCGTGGCGACCTCCCACCAGCGCCGCGGCCTGGGCCGCGCCCTCACCGAGCGCGCAGAGCATTGGGCCCGCGAACGCGGCTGCACGATGGTCTACCTCCGCACCAACGCCCTGCGCACCGACTCCACGAGCTTCTACGGCTGCCTCGGCTACCTCAACGACCGCACCCAGTTCTTCTTCACCAAGAAACTCGCCCGCTGAGGCGGACGTCACTTTTCCGGCTCACTGCGCCGTTTCAGACCATAGCGGAAACATACCGGGCGAACGAAACCCCGGTTTCGCGGAATATTTCCCGCACCCCGCACCTCCAGCGTGGGACCACCTGACACCGCGCTGACCATGACGACCTCTTCCTCGCTCCGCCCCCGCCTCTTCGTCTCCCTCTCCACGTCCATACCCCTGCTCTCCGCGCTGCTCGCATTTGCGCCGTTTGCATCGCCCGCTGCGCGCGCCGCGACTCCGACCATCGCCGCCTCCGCCCCGAACGCGCGCCCGCTCGCCGTCGGCGATCTCGCCCCCGACGCGAGGGTAAGAACCTCCGACGGCACCGAGCTGAGCCTGGCCGCCGTCCTCGCGGAAAAGCCCACGGTGCTCGTTTTCTACCGCGGTGGCTGGTGCCCGTACTGCAACCGCCAGCTCGCCGAACTCGCCGCCTTCGAGGCCCGGTTTCTTGAGCTTGGGCTGCAAATTGTCGCCCTGTCGACCGACGCTCCCGCAGGGCTCGCGCCCACCGCCGCAAAGGACAAGGTCGCATACCGCCTCCTGTCCGACCGCGCGATGTCCGCAGCCTCCGCCTACGGCGTCGCCTTCCGCGTCGATGCCGCCACGGTCGAAAAATATCGGGGTTTTAAAATCGACCTCGCCCCGATCCCGGGCGAACCCGACGCCCGCTGGCTTCCGGTTCCCACCGTCTGGGTGATCGGACGCGACCGTGTCATTCGCTTCGTGGCGTCCGATCCCGATTTCAAGGTCCGGCTCCCCGCGGCCCAGCTCCTCGAAGCCGCGCGTCAGGCCCTGGCGGCGCCCGCCAAATAGTTCGGTTGCTCCCTGCGGTCTCGGGAGCAGCGGCTTTGCCCGTCGCGCGTCGCAACTCATTGCAACGCTTGCGATCGGGATCCCTGTTTTTCGGATTCCCCTTTCCCGGGGAAAACGCATCGTCGGCGACCGTCCGCAATGGCCGCCGCCGCTGCGTAACTTCGCGAGTTGTGTCGTGGCGGCCGACCGCTACGGTCTCCCCAACCGACTCAATGAAGTTCGTCCGCCTCGCGCTCCTCTTGCTCGCCCCGATCGCCCGCACCCCCGCGGCCGAGCAGGCTGCGCCGGACAATCCCCCGCCACCGACCCCGGCCGTGCCGGCCGATTCCGCCTCCCCGGCCGCGCCTGCGCCGGCAAAGCCGGCCGATTCCGCGACCAAGTCCACCTCTTCGCCCGGTTCATCCCCGGCGTCCCCGGCCATCACCAAACCCGGCGCCAAATCGACCCCGGCCGTCGCCGCGAAGAAGCCGGAGGCGCCCAAACCGGTGGCGCGCGATTCCTCCAAGGAAACCTTCAACCTCGAGGAACTCCGCGACAAGGCCGCCCACGGCAATACCATCGCCCAATACAATCTCGGCCTCGCTTATGCCCAGGGTCTCGGTGTTCCCGTCGATCTGTCTGAGGCCTACGTCTGGTTCTCGATGGCTGCCGAAAAAGGCAGCACGGGCAAGGCCTTCGAACGCCTCCTGAACAGCATGTCGGACGCCCAGCTCGCCGAGGGCAGCAAGCGGCTCACGCACGTGCGCGGCCCCGGCGCCGCCTATCTCGTCACGGGCTCGCCGACCTCCCCGGGCAGCGGAGCACCCCGCCCGGCCGCGACCGCGGACCCGTCCGACCAGGTCACCGGTGAAAACGCCCCGCTTTTCCGCCCCAACCGTTCGCCGGCCGACATCGCCGCCGAAGCCGAGGCCGCCAAAACCGCGGGCGCAACCGGAGGGGGCTCGCGCGATCTGCCGCGTTCTCCCGGAGACACTCCTGCATCGGGTAGTTCCACCACCGTCGCGAGTGGCGAGTCCGCCGGTCAGCCCACGAACCCCGACGGTTCCCCCGAAACGTCTGCCCCATCCGGCACCGCGCCCGCCTCGGCGCTCTCGGTCAAACCCGGCGCGATTTCCCCGGCACAGGCCCAGCGCCAGATCGAGAAGATGGCGGCGCTGATCAACAGCAAGGGCCTGCTTCCGCCCGACCGCCCCGGCCCCGATCGCCCCGCCCCGCCCCGCGCGGCGCCGCGCAACCGCGTTGACCTCGATCCCGACGCCCCGCCCCGCATGTCGGCTGACGACCTGAAGCCCGACACCGGATCCGCCCACCTCCTTTCCGAGATCGACAAGGCCCAGGCCGACGCCGACACGCCGCGCAACGTCAACGACACCCGCCGTGGCCTGGCCGACAGCACCGTTGCCGAGTCTCCCGCCGCTCCTGCGTCCGGTCGCCGTCCCCCGCTGGTCGGCACGATCACGCGCTCCTCCGGCGCGACGATCAAAACCTTCCCCGCAACACCCTCGGGGGCTTCCGCGCCGGCGTCAGGCCTGTCTTCCGCTCCATCCGGTACGGCGTCCGTTTCCTCTTCCACGACCGCCCGCGCTGACGGCCTCCCACCCGGGCAATCGCGCGCCCTCACCGACGCCCGTGCCGAGGCCGAAAGCACCCGCCTCGCACTCGCCAACGAAAAGGCCCGCGCCTCCAACTTGGCGGCCGCTTCCTACGCCCAGTCCTCCGCGCTCGCCGAGGAACAGCGCCGCTCCACCGCCACGATCTCCCGCCTCGCCGCCGAACGTGACGCGCTCGCCGCCCGCCTCGCGCAATTCGAAAGCGCCGCCCGCTCCTCCCCCGCTTCGTCGTCCGCAGGCGTTTCGGGCGTGCCCGCCGCCATCGCCAACGCTCCCTCGGCCTCCGACTCGTCCGGCTCGGCTGACCGAGACTCCCTCGCCACCCGTCTCGACCAGACCCAGACCGCCCTCGCGGCCGAGATTTCTGCGCGCACCCAGGCGCTTCAGGCTGCACAGGCCACCGCCACCGAACTCGCCCAGGCCCGCTCCAAGATCGACGACCTCACCGCCCGGGTCGGCGCCAATGGGGCCGCCCGTACCGACGCGGATGCCGCCCGGGTCCGTTCCGAACTCACCGATCTCCGCGCCCAGCTCGACCGTACGACGAGCACGCTGACCACCCGCCTCGACCAGACCGAGGCGTCGCTCACCGCGAAGCTGGCGGAAGCCGCCAAGGCCGACAGCGCCGAACTCGCCGACCTGCGCGCCCAAATCGCCGCAGCCAACGCCCAGGCCGCCGACCTGCGCACCCAGCTCACCGCTGCCCTCGCCGACTCCTCCGCCAAATCCGCGACCGCCGCCGCCGCGCTGGCCAAGCTCGACGCCCTCGCCACCGAAAAAATTCGCGTCGCGGAACAGGTCGCCGGTGCCTCTGCCAAGGTGCTGACGAGCGCCGAAGCCCTCGCGAAGGCCGAGGCCGAGCTCGCCGCCGAAAAATCCCGCTCCGCCGAGCTCGCCGCCACCGCCGCGGCCAAAGCCGAGTCCCTTGGCAAGCTCGCCGCGGAAAAAGAGTCCCTCGCCGCCCGCCTCGCCCAGCTCGAGGCCGACCGCTCGGCCGCTGCCGAAAAACTCTCGGCCCTGTCCGCCACCGCGTCGCGCGAGCTCGCGGACACCCAGCGCGAGCTTGCCACCGCCAAGGCCCTCGCCGCCCGGACTGCTGCGGAAAATGAAAACCTCGCCACTCAGCTCAAGGCCGCCAAAGCCGACGATTCGGCCACCGACGGCACGCTGAAAAAATCCGAGGCCGCGCTCACAGCCGAGCAAAGCCGGACAGCCGCGCTCTCCGCCGACCTCGCCGCCCTTCGCGCCCAGCTTTCCTCCCTTGAGTCCGACCGCGCCGCGCTCCGGGAGCGTGCAATCAAGGCCGAGACCACCGCCGCGTCGATTGCGACGGAAGCCACCGCCAAGTCGGACGCCGTCGCCCGCCTCAGCACCGAAAAAGATGCGCTCGCCGCCCGACTCACCAAAGCCGAGTCCGCCGTCCTCTCCACCGGCGACGCGCAGGCCCGGACCGCCAGTCTCACCCTCGAACTGGAGGCGTCCCGCAAGGAGATCGCGGCGGAGAAATCCCGCGCGGCCACCGCAATCGGTGCGCTGTCCGCCGAAAAGGAATCCCTCGCCTCCCGGCTCGCGCAGGCCGAATCCGCACTTTCTGCCTCGACCACAGAATCGGTCGCGCTGAACGCCAAAGTCTCCGCCGCCACCGCCGAAGCCGCCGTCGCCGCCGAATCTCTCCGGAAGCTCGAGGCGTCCCTCGCCGCGGAAAAAGCCCGCGGCACCGCCCTCGCCGCCGACCTGGATGCCGCCCGCCGCGCCGCCGGCACCACGCAGTCGCAGGCGGCCGAACAGCTCGCCGCCCTCCGCACCCAGCTCCAGTCCGCCGAGAACGAACGCAGCACCCTTTCGCAACGCCTCGCGAAGGCCGAGTCCGCGTCGGCCGCCCTCGCCACGGACGCCGCCGCGGCCAAATCCGCCCTTGAGGCCGCCCAGTCGTCCTCCGCCACCCGGCTCGCCGAGCAGACCGCCGCCCTCTCCCGGCTCACCGCCGAGAAAGACGCGCTCGCCGCCCGCCTCACGCGCGCCGAATCCGCCGCGCTCACCAGCGGCGAAGCCCAGACCAAGGCCGCCTCGCTCGCACTCGAACTCGAAACGGTCCGCAAGGAAATCGCCGCCGAAAAATCCCTCTCGGCCCGGTCGGCTGCGGAAAAAGCCTCCGCCGAGGCGCGCCTCGGCGAGCTGAACTCCGCCCTCGCCGCCGCCCGCACCGAAGCCTCCTCCGCCCTCGCCAGGGCCGAGGCCTCCGACTCCGCGCTCGCGAAGACCGAGGCCGCGTTGACCGCCGCCCTTGCCGCCAAGACGACCGCCTCCGCTGACGCCTCGGCCCACGCCGAGACCCTCACGCGGCTGGCCGCGGAAAAATCCCGGGCCGAAGCCGAACTCACCGCCGTCCGCGCGGACCTCGCCGCCCGGATCGAGACGGCCGCCAAGGACGCCGGCATTCGCGCGCAGTCCGCCGCCGCGGCCGAGCAACAGATCGCCGCCCTTGCCGCTCGTGCCGCCCAGGCCGAAGCCGCCCTTGCCGCCAGCGAAAAGCACCGGATCGAAGCCACGGCCAAGGCGAAGACCCACCAGCTCGCGAAAATCGCCGAGCTTGAGAAACTCGGAACCGAGAACGAAGCGCTGGCCGCCCAGCTGAAATCCGCACAGGCCGCCGCCCTGACCTCCGGAGAAGCCCAGCAGCGGGTCGCGTCGCTCACGACCGAGCTCGACACCCTCCGCAAGGAAATCGCCTCCACCAAAACTCTGGCCAGCGATGCCGCCACCGAACGCGAGACGCTGGCCGCCCGGCTGGCCAAGGCCGAGTCCGCCCTCGCTGCGAGCGAGGCCACCCGCACCGAAGCCGCGGTCACCGCCAGCGCGCTTGCCGCCAGAACCGCCGAACTCGCGAAACTCACCGCCGAACACGACACCCTCGCCGCCCAGCTCAAGACCGCGCAGGCGGCGGCGTTGAATTCCGGCGAAGCCCAAAAGCGCATGGCCGCGCTCTCCACCGAGCTCGACACCCTCCGCAAAGAGATCGCCTCCGCCAAGACCCTCGCCAGCGATGCTGCCACCGAACGCGAGACGCTGGCCGCCCGGCTGGCCAAGGCCGAGTCCGCCCTCGCTGCGAGCGAGGCCACCCGCACCGAAGCCGCGGTCACCGCCAGCGCGCTCGCCGCCAGAACCGCCGAACTCGCGAAGCTCTCCGCCGAACACGAGGTTCTCGCCGCCCAGCTCAAGACCGCGCAGGCGGCGGCGTTGAATTCCGGCGAAGCCCAAAAGCGGGTGGCCGCGCTCTCCACCGAACTCGACGCCGCCCGCAAGGAGGCCTCCTCCACCCAATCCCTCGCGACGCGTACCGCCACCGAGCGCGACGCGCTCACCGCCCAGCTCGCCGCTGTCCAATCGGCCAAACTCGCCGCGGAATCCGCCGCCAAGGCCGAGGCCTCCGCTCGCGCCGACGCCGAGAAAAAGGCTGCCGAGCTCGCCTCCGCGCAATCCGTCAAATTGAGCTCGGCCGCCGCCGCAGCGGAACAGGTCGACTCGCTCCAGCGTCAGCTCTCCGAGCTCAAGGGCCAGCTCTCCGCCGCCACGGCCGCCCGGGAGTCGGCGGAAAAGCAGCTCCGCTCCTCGTCCTCCTCCACGGCCCAGCTTTCCGCCCAGGCCGACGCCTCCGCCGCCGCGCTGGCCCGGCTCGAAGGCGAACTCGCCGCGGAGAAGTCCAAGGCCGCCCAGCTCGCCGCCACCGCTGAATCGCTTTCCCGGGTCGCCGCTGAAAAGCTCGCCCTCGAGCAGAAGTTAACCGCCGCCCAGTCCGCCGAAACAGCCGCCAGAACGGAAGCTTCCGCCCTTTCGAACAAGGCGGCCTCGGTCGCCGCCGCTCTCGAAAAATCCGAGACCGCGTTCGCCCAGCTGGTGGCCGAAAAGGAGTCTATCACGCGGGATCTGAAGGCCGCCCAAACTGCCGGAGCCGCGGCTGCCGCAGCGCAATCGGACGCCTCCTCCACCGCCAGCGCCGCCGCCGAAGCTTCGGCCGCCATCCGCGAGCTCGAGGCCCGCCTCCGCAAACTGGAGTCCGACAACGCCGCGCTCACGGCCCGCCTCAGCCAGGTCTCCGTCGCCCAGGAAGAGGCGCAGCGCGCCACCAAAGCCAAGGCCGAAGCCGAGGAAAAACTCGCCCTCTCGCTCCGCTCCTACTCCGTCGTCGCGAAGGAACGCGACGACCTTGCCGCCGCCCTCGCCGCCGCGCAGGCCAAGGCGGTCCCCCCGCCCGCCACCGCCCCGGAATTCGACGCCCGGCTGCGCCAGCTTGAATCCGAAAAGGCGGCGCACGCCTCGCGCCTGGCCGACGCCC
>JAPLTR010000131.1 GCA_026398065.1 Verrucomicrobiota bacterium
CACGCCCGGCGACCGCACCCACGTCCTGCTCCGCGAGCACAACGGCGTGCTCCTCCCCTCCGCGCACCCGCTCGCGCAGCGCACCACGCTGCGCCTGCGCGACCTCGCCGACACCCCGTTCGTCCTCTTCCCGCGCACGCACAATCCCGGCTTTTACGACCGCATCCTCGCGGCCTTTTCCAGCGCGGGCATCGCGCCGCGCATCGCGGAGGAGGTCTGGCCGCGCGCCAACGGCATCGGCCTCGTGCGCGCGGGTCTTGGCGCAACCTTCATGACGCCCTCCGAGGCGCAGCATCTTCCGCCCGAGGTGACTTTTCTCCCCCTCAAGGGCCCCGCCCCCGAGAGCCGCCTCGTCCTCGGCTGGCGCCAGTCGACGGCACCGGACCCCGCGCTCGCAACCTTTCTCAAGGTCGCCATCGAGGCTTCGCCCACGCCCGCCAGGTAGGCCGCCCGCTCGCGGGCGCTTTTTCGGCAGTCGGACGAGCAGGCCGTTTCCGGTCCCTACGCATACCTGCGTAGCCGGCCGGTCGCGGCATTGACTCCGCGCTTCGCCCACCGGCTTAGTGAACGCATGACCGTGAGCGTTCCGCCCCGCTGGCTGGCCGGGATTTTGGCCGCCTGTCTGTTCGCGCTCGGCGTTTCCGCCGCCGACGACGAACGCGGCCTGCCGCTCCTGCGCAGCTACAATCGACTCGACCACAAGGCCCACGCCCTCTTCCACGCCCCCTTCATCAGCGCCGAGGGCCTCTACTACGCGGGCAACCAGCTCGCCCTCATGGAGCACGACGGTCGGACATGGCGCATTCTGAAAATCCCGCTCACGTACACCCGTGCCCTCGCGCCCGGCCCCGGGGGCGACATCTATGTCGGCGACGAGGAGAAACTCGGCGTCGTCCCCCGCCCCGGCACCGGCGATCCCGAGTACCGCTCCCTCCTCGACCGTGTGCCCGCCGACGCAAAACCCTTCGGTTTCGTCCGCGACGTCGTCGCTTGGCAAGGCGACATGTTTTTCGCGACCGACAAAAACATCCTCCGCTACCATCCCGCCGACCAGTCGTTTCGCGCGTGGCCACTGGCCGGCACCTTTCGCAACCGCCTCTCCGCCGTCGGCGACCGCCTCATCCTCCATCGCCGCGAGGACGGCATCTACGAGTTCGTCTCCGACGCGTGGCAACCGCTCAGCCGCGATCCCGCCCTCGCCACCACGGTCAACGGCGGCTTCGTCCTCGCCGCAGGCGACGCCACGTCGCGCGACCTGCTCGTCGGGCTTTCCAACCGTGGCATCCTCCGCCTGCGCGCCGACGGCACGCTCGCCCCGTGGCCCACCGGTGCCGATGCGATCCTCGCCCGCACGCAACTGCTCACCGCCGCCCGCCTCAACGACGGCTCCATCGCCATCGGCACCGAGAGCGAGGGCCTTGTCATCCTCGCCGCCGACGGCCGCTTCGAGCGCCAGATTTCCCGCGAGAGCGGTCTGCCGCATGCCACCGTGTTCGGCCTCGCTGAGGACCGCGATGGCGGCCTCTGGGTCAGCACCAACAGCGGCCCCGCCCACGTCAACTGGCGCTCCGCCGCCACGTGGTTCGATCACCAGCACTCCGGCATCACCGATGCCGCCGCCGCCGACTTCACCCGGCATCAGGGCGCGTTCTATTATATAAGTGCCGACGGGCTCTACCGCCTCGCGCCTTCCGACGACCCGCGCCGCCCCGCTCGCTTCGAACGCGACCCGCGCGTCGGCGTCCAGGTCCGCCTCACCTCCCTGCTCTCGCATCCCGGCTGCCTCCTCCTCGCCAGCGCCGCCGGCCTCCAACGCCTCAGCCCCGCGGGCATCGAATTGCTCACCGCCGTGCCCGACGGCCTGAAGTGTCTCGCCGCCTCCAAGGTCCAACCCGCCCGCGTTTACTTCGCCACCGACCGTGGCGTCGCCACCGGCACCTTCGCGCCCGACGGCTCCTGGCGCCACGAGGGCGAGATCGCCGGCATCTCCGGCGAATGCGAGGATGTCATCGAGGCGCCCGACGGCACGCTGTGGATCAGCACCGTCAGCCGTGGCGTCTACCGTGTCACCCGCGCCGCCGATGCCACCGATTGGAAACAGTCCACGGCCAAACTGCTCACCACTGCCGACGGTCTGCCCGAGGGCCACGCCCTGATTTTCCTCTGGGAAACCGGCTTCGGCCTCCACTTCGACACGGCCAAGGGGCTCTACCGCTACGATCCCGCGACCGCCCGCTTCGTCGCCGATACCGCACTCACCGCCTGGGAGCCGCGCTCGATGGTCCTCAATCCCGTCGCCGGCGGTGCGCCCGGCGAGTTGTGGACCAACGGCCTCCTCACCGACTACAAGACCAAGGAGGTGCCCTACCCGCTCCTGCGCCTCCGCCGCGCCACCGATGGCACCATTCAACCCGGTCCAATGCCCGACGAGATTCACGAACTGTTCGCCGGCTCCGGCGCGCGCCGGATTTTCTGGGAGCCCGGCCCCGACGGTCGCGGCATCGTCTGGGGCAAGGGCGAACTCGGCCTCGTGCGCATCGAGGTCGGCCGCCTCCTCAACCGCAGCCGCGCCGCGGCGCCCCTGATCCGCGACGTGTCCGCCGAGGGCCGTTCGCTCGCGCTTCCGGCCGGCGGTCCCACCGACCTCGCGCTGAACTACTCGCCCGCCCCGATCACGATCACCTTTGCCACCGGGCGCTTTCGCCAGCCGGAGTTCGAGCGCTTCCAGACGCGCCTCCTCGGCTTCAACGCCGAATGGAGCCCGCCCACCCGCCGCAACGATGTCAGCTTCACCAACCTCGAGCGCGGCCCCTTCACCTTCGAGGTCCGCGCCATCGACCCGCAGGGCCGCCCCGGTCCCGCCGCGCGTTTCTCGCTCCGCGTCGCCCCGCCGTGGCAGCGCAGCAACCTTGCCTACTCCCTCTACGGCCTGGCTCTCGCGGGCGGCATGTTCGGCTTCGTGCGCTGGCGGCTGAACCGCTCCGAACGCGAGCGCGCCCGCCTCGAAAAGCTCGTCGCCGACCGCACCGCCGAGCTCGCCGTCGCCAAAGACCAGGCCGAGGCCGCGAGCCGCGCCAAGAGCGCCTTCCTCGCCAACATGAGCCATGAGCTGCGCACCCCCCTCAACGGCGTGATCGGCTACGCCAAGATCCTGATGAAGGACCGCGACGTCACCCCGAAAAATCGCGAGCGCCTCCGCGTGGTCCAGACGAGCGGCGAGCACCTCCTGCGCATGATCAACGAGGTCCTCGATTTCTCGAAGATCGAGGCCGGTCGCATGGAGCTCCAGTCCGCGCCGTTTCATTTCCCCCAGCTCCTCCGCGACATCGCAGCCGCGCTCAGCCCCCG
>JAPLTR010000987.1 GCA_026398065.1 Verrucomicrobiota bacterium
GTTAGCATGGGTGTGGTCGGGTGAGGAAGACCGCAATCGGTGCAGCGATGGTCCGAAACCGGCGAGTGCTGTCTGCCGAACGTCCTGGCAATAAGCTGCCGGCGCGAAGCGCCGGTCAGCTTCATTGCCTTGTTGAACAAAACCGCGCGTTGCGCGGTAGCTCCAGATAGCCACTCACGCTCCTGCGCCGATCCGTCACCACCCGCCCCCTGACGGGCGGGCGAGCGCAGGTCTCTCGGCCATCGGCGCCCTCTCTGGGCACCCTTCTCCGTGCCCGGCGACGCGGTGTCGCCGCGTGTTCCACGGAGACGATCATGAAGACCTCGAAAACTTGGCAGCAGCGAATCATGGAAGACATGAAGCTGCGTGACTTCCGGAAGCGCACGCAAGACGCCTATTTCCAGGCGGTCCGGCAGTTCATGGACCGCGTCGGCAAGGAGCCGGAGGCGATCACGGACGACGACGTGCGCGCCTACTTCCTCTACCTGCGTGAGGAGCGCAAGCTCGCCCCTTCCACGATCAACGTGGCCCTGCACGGGATCCGCTTCTTCTTCCTCCACACCCTTCAGCGCGACTGGGCCATCTTCGATCTCCTCCGCTGCCATCGGCCCCGCCTCTTGCCCGTCGTTCTCAGCCGGGCCGAGGTGCGCACGCTGCTCACGGCTGTTCGCCACCCCGTCCGACGCATGCTGCTCGTCGCGCTCTACGCCTTCGGCTTTCGAATCACCGAAGGCCTCTCGCTCGAGACCGGGGATCTCGACAGCGATCGGCTCATGGTCTGGGCTCGCGACGCCAAGGGCGCCCGCGACCGGTGCGTCCCCCTTCCTCGCCCGGTGCTTGCGCGCCTGCGTCGGTACTGGAAGACGGAGCGGCCGGCCTCGCCGTCGAAGCACCTCTTCGTCTCGGACAACACCGTCGGGCTGATCGATGCCTCCACGGTGCAGAAGACCTTCGCCGCGGCGCTCAAGGAGAGCGGTATCAACAAGAAAGCCACCCCGCACACGCTGCGCCACAGCTACGCCACCCACCTCCTCGAAGCGGGCGTCTCGCTCCGGACCATTCAGCAGCTGCTCGGCCACACGTCCCTGCGCACGACCGAGGTGTACATGCACGTCACCCAGGCCAGCATGGAGAAATTGCAGGAGGTGCTCGATGCCTTGATGGCCGACCTGTAGCGCGGGCCCCGCCCCGTGCCCGATCTCGTCGAGGTCGTGCGCACCCACGGTCCGGCGTACCTGGAGCGTCATCGCAGCTCCATGATGCCGAGCCACGTGCGCGCCGTACAAGACATTTCGTCGTGTCGGACGCCGATCCTCGGCGGCCACGTCGCGGCGTGCCTTTCGTGCGGCCACGAGCACCTGTTCTACCACTCGTGCCGGAATCGGGCCTGCCCCCGGTGCGGCCACGACGCGACGACGCGGTGGATCGAGCGCCAGCGAGAGCTCCTCTTGCCGGTGCGCTACTTCCACGTCGTCTTTACCCTCCCCGATCCGCTGCGACGACTCGTCCGCTCCCACCAGAAGGTCCTCTTGCCGGTCCTCTTCAAGGCAGCGTACGAGTCGCTCGCCGCTCTCTGCGCCGATCCGAAGTTCCTCGGCGCCCAGATCGGAGCCCTCGCGGTCCTGCACACGTGGACACGCACCCTCGAGTGGCACCCTCACGTCCACCTGCTCGTGCCCGGAGGGGGCCTCGCCCCCGACGGTCGCACCTGGCAAAAGCCGCCGCGTCGCCGCACGCGGTATCTCGTCCCAAGAGAGGCGCTCGCGGTGGGTTTCCGCGGGCGCTTTCTCGATCTCGCACGCAAGGCCTTGCCTTTCGTCACGCTTCCCCAGGCTCTCTGGAATACCCGATGGGTCGTGTTCGCCAAGGCCGCCGTTCAAGGCCCGGACAAGGTCCTCGACTACCTCGGTCGGTACGTGCACAAGACCGCGATTGGCAATCATTCCATCGTGGCCAACGACGAAGCCTCGGTGACCTTCCGCTACCGGGACAGTCGCGATCACCAGAAAAAGGTGATGACGCTCCCCGGAAGCGAGTTCCTGCGTCGGTTTCTCCAGCACGTCCCGCCCAAGGGGTTTCATCGGGTCCGCTCGTACGGGCTGCTGCACACGGCCCATCGGGCCACGCTCCAGGGACTCCAGCTCTTGCTGGCACCGCGCCGCGCGCCGGCTCCTCCGGTGACGGAGCGGCCCTCGCCGGGGCGAAAGCGTTGCCCGCGCTGCAAGGAGCTCGCGATGGTCCTCACGCGCCGGCTCTCGGCCGAGGCGTGCATCGCCTTCGCCGCGGAGCAGGAGCGCGTGACCAGCAACGGTGCCCGGGCGCCACCGGGGTTAGCCGCGCCCGCGACCCACGGGGAGGGCGCATGATGGCGTCGCCCCCCACACCCTGCTCTCCGCGAAGGACGCTCGATGCGTTCCAGGGACCGGTCCGCCCTGCCCCTCGAAAATGGACCGAAACGCCCCGCCGAGTGTGGCGGAGAGGCGCCCACCGGGCCCTCGATCCCCTCGTTCTTGGTCCGTCTCTCCACGCGACCTTCTCTCGGTCGGCTGCGGTGGCCAGGCCGTCCGCCTGAAATCCCCAAGTACCGCCGTCGCCGGGTTTGTTCAACAAGCGCCTTCACGACGGCCTTCGGGGCGCTCGCTCCGCGAGCACCCCTCGTCGCCGTGAAAACGCTATTTCGTTGGGCCGCTTCGACGAGGATTGATGAAGACCTTCGGAACACCTCATCTTGTTGATCCCTGAACCTGCGCGAAGCCTGTTCCTCCGACCCGCGCCGACCGATTGTACACCAGAAGGATCCCGCGGGATGGCGAGACTTCCCCCGCGGACGTCGGGCGTGCTATCCTCTGCCCGTGAACGACACCTCGCCCGCTGCGGATGCCCGTTACCACGAGCTTCT
>JAPLTR010000062.1 GCA_026398065.1 Verrucomicrobiota bacterium
TCAGCGACTCGGCGCGCTGGACCAGGTAGGTGACGGACTCGGTCTGCAGCGGATGCAGCGTCCAGAGGAGCGCGATCGCGAAGGCGAGGGGGGTGGCGTCCCGGCCCCAGCGTGCGGCGAGCGAGGGCAGCAGGAGCGTGCGGCGCGCGAAGCCGAAGAGCGCGAGGCCGGCCAGCGTGTGGATGAGGAGGTTGACGAGGTGATGGCCCCACGGGGCGCTGCCGCTCAACGCGTAGCTGAGGGCGAAGGACGCGTTGAGCACCGGTCGGCCGCTGACGGTGACCCCGCCGCTGTTGGGCGGAAAGAAGGCGGTGCGCCAGTCGCGGATCGTGGCGTTGTTCACGACCGACGCGATGTCGTCGAACACCCACGTGCCACCGAAACTGTTCGCGTAGGCGGCGAACGCGGCGAGGACGAGGAGGGCGGCGGCGGCGCGGGCGGAGAGGCGCATCGGTGGCAGGGACCCGACTAGAACGGCCACCGGCGGGGGGCGACGAGAGAATATTTTCCGCGCGGCGGGCGGTGACGGGGCCGCCTGAGGCGCTAGGTATTGGGGCGCAGCAGCACCCTCGTGCCCTTTTCCCAGGCGAGCCCCCAGTCGCGGATCGCGGCGAGCACGGGGACAAGGGCCCGGCCCTTGGGCGTCAGCCGGTAGGCCGGGTGGCGGGAACCGTCGGCGGCCGGCACCTGTTCCGCGATGCCGTGCGTCACGAGCCGGGCCAGACGGTCGGCGAGGAGGTTCGACGGGATGCCCTCCGGCGAGGCGCTGAACTCCTTGAACCGCTCGGCCCCCATCATCAGGTCGCGCACGACCAGCAGCGTCCAGCGGTCGCCCAGGAGGTCGAGACTGCAGGCGACGGGGCAGGGCGAGCGGCGGTCGGAATTCACCTTGGCGGAGGCGGCGGCGGACATGGGGGCAGCGTGGGCGATCCGTTCATGCTTGCAATCCGCAAGTATTAATACTTTCAAAATGCAAGTATGAATGCCCCCGCCACCCCGACCGATCCCTCGCCCGCGCCCGTGCTCGCCCCGCCGGGCGCCGGACTGCCCGCCTACGAACTGTTCATCGCGCGCCGGCTGTTTGCCGCGCGCTGCCTCGTCACGTCGCGGACGGCGGCGGTCGCGCTGATCGCGACCGAGCGCGCTGCGATCGATGCCCTGGTGCGACCGTGCGATCCGGCGCTCGCCGCGCCGCGCGTGCTGATCCCGCGCCCGCGGGGGCTGGAGGACAGCAGCCGGCATTGGTCGGTGTGGATGACGCTGGAGCACCTGCGCCTCGTGAACGAGGGCGTGGCGGCCACGATCCGCGAACTTGTGACCGGCCGGGTGCCGCCGGGCGTCGCGAGCCCGGCCAACGTCAAACCCACGCCGTCGGTCGATGCCCGGGTGCTGGCTGCCTTCGACGCCTCGTGCGAAACGCTCGCGCGGGCGGGTCGCGAGGCCGCCTCGCTGCGGACGCCGGTGCGCTATGTGCACCCGTGGTTCGGCCCGCTCGACGCCGCGCGCTGGCAGGTGCTCGGCGGCATGCACCTCGGGCTGCACCGCCGGCAGATCGAGACGATCCTCGCGACGCTCGGCGCGCCCCGCTGAGCCGCGACGGCCCGCGGAGCCAGCCCGCCGGCGCCGCGGTTATTTCTTCGCCGCCGGGCCACCGAGGCTCGCGAGGTATTCCGAGGGCGTCTGGAAGACCACGTGCTTCGAGCGGAGAAATTCGACGATCTCGACGAAGCCGGCCCAGCGCTCATCGGTCCACTGGTTGGGGTGGCCCTGGAGCACGAGCACCTGGGCGCGGTAGCCGGTCTTTTCGTACTGCTCGCGGAATTTCTTCGGGTCGGGGACGAAGGTCGGGTTTTCCAGCGCCATGATGCGCTCGATGCTCAGGCCCTTGAAATGCTTCGGCTGCCTCGGGCCGTAGAGCCAGATCTTGAGCGCGGGGACGGCGGCCATCGCCTCGTCGGTGGCGTCCGTGGTGCCGCTCCAATGGGGGCCAAAGGCGGGCAGCGAAAAACCGAGCTTGGCGACCGCGAGGGCCTCGCTCTTTTCGAAGATGGCGCGCTGGTCGGCGGCGCTGCCGACCTCGAACTCGCCCTGTTTGTCAGTGTTGGTCCGGGCGTGATAGCCGTGGAGCCAGAACTCGATCAGCCCGGCGGCCTGGAGGTCCTTGATCCATTTGAAATAGGCCGCGTTGTCGTTTTCGAGCGACGAGCAGATGATGCCGAAGGAGCCCTTGATCTGCTGGGCCTTGAGGTAGCCGGCGACTTTCTGCCAACGGGGCGACATCGGTTCCTTGCCGTGCGCGCCAGGGGGGGTGATGGCGTCGAGCTTGAGGAGGACGACTTGGGGTGGGGGCGAAGAGGGCGGGGCGCTTGGGGTTGAAGCGGCGTCGGCGCCGAAGGCGGGCGATACCGCCCGGGAGAGGGCGGCGAAGATCAGGGCGAGCGAGAGACGTTTGAGCGCGTGCCGGCGGTGCATGGTGGATCGAGGAGGAGGCGCGAGGTGCGCGGTGTCAAATGCGCGGCGGTTGACCTTCTCTGCCGTGCGGCAGGTTGGTCCAGGCATTGCGCCTTCGACCTAGCCCAAAGCCTTTGTGGCGGTGGCCTCTCGTTCGGCATCTATCATTCGCGGCTGATGCTCAACAAAAGTCACCACGTCGGCCACCGTGACGAGGCGACCACGCAGTGGATTTTTTTTGGTGTCAGCCAATGACCGCCTGGCGCGACGTCCGATCTCTTCCAGGCAAATATCGAACTCATCCCAATGTAACTCGAGATCTTTTACCAGACGATCCGAAGGACGAACGGAGACGCGCCGATTTCGGCTGAGTTCTTCGTAGACCGCCCGTACCACCCAGGTGTCGTGAGCACGTGCCGGCAAGGCTCGGGCAAACGTGCCGATCGTCTCCCGTTTTCTCTCTTCCTGGAGGCGCTTCCAGTCCCGAAGGGATCGCCGTGCGAGAACGGTATAGGTGATGATGCACGGCCCTAGAACCCACGCGGCGGGTGGACAAGTGAACGCAAACCAGAGACAGACTCCAAGGAATCCGAAGACAACCGACCAAAAGACAAAAAGGCCGAGACCGCCGAGCTGCCGCCCGAGTTTGGTTGACGGCATGGAGCGAGAGGGAGGTTTCATCTGGCCCAATGGAGAAGGTGGGACAGGAGTGAACAGTTCATGGGCGACGCCGGCGCTACGTTGCGTCCTCGATTTCGGTGATCATAACGAGTCTCGACGCGTGATCCACCCAGTACGAAAAACCACGTCGTCGACCAGCAGGTGTTCAACGGTCTGCCCACTGGCGTCCACCAGCTTGTAGTCGCTTTCGAGAAAAGGATGCCGGGCCAGTTCGTAGGCCCGGTCCATCACGGCCCGCTGCCGCCGCTGCGGCAGCGACAAAATGAACTCGGCCGCGAGATCGGAAAAGCTCGGCCGATACTGGCGAATCTCAGCCACGCGCGATTCTGGCTTCGAGCTCCTCGGCGGAGACGCGCTTGCCGGCTTTCATCGCGCGCGCCCGTTTCGCCGTCGCCCGCTTCCACTCCGGGGTGTTGTGGCGCAGGCGGATCAGGTAGGCTTGAAGCTCGGTGCGTTCGCGCTTGGAGAGCTGACTCACGGCTTGCTTCAGCTCAAGGAGGCTCATGAAGAGGAAACTGGATTCGAATTCTGGCGGGTCAAGCGAACGGTGTGCGCAGGGGAATGGGAATGTGGCGGCCACAAAAAAGGGCGGACCGTGAGGTCCGCCCTTGGCCAATGAGGAGATGGACGATCCGCTTACTGCGTCTTCAAATACGCCGCGATGTCGGCGAGGTCCTGGGCGCTGAGGCCGAGCTGGTCGGCGCTGAGCATCAGGGAGCGGTTCATGCGGTTTCGCTTATTGATCTTCGCGCTCGGGATGAGCTGCGTCACGCCGCCCGTCGACTGCACGATGACGGGGTTGCCCTGCGAGAGGACAAGGCCGTTGATCACGGTGCCGTCCTTGAGGGTGATCTCGGTGCCTTCGTAGCCGTGCGCGATGTCGGCGGAGGGATCGAGGATCGCGCCGATCACGGTCGCGGCGGTCTGGCGGCTGCCGAAGCCGGTGAGGTTGGGGGCGTACTCCTGGCCGTTGTCGCCGATGCGGTGACAGAGCAGGCAGGCGGTCGCGAGGGTCGCGCCGCGCTTCGCGTCGGCGGGCATTGCGGCGATGGTGGC
>JAPLTR010000928.1 GCA_026398065.1 Verrucomicrobiota bacterium
CCCGATTCGCCCGGGCCTACCCGCCATCCCGGTTCCCCTCAATCCGGGCCGATCCGACCCGATCGCACTGAATCCAAGTAAATCCGACCAGATCAAGGTGGATCAAGGTACCACCCCGAAGCCGCCAACACCCAGCACGGGCTGGCCATCATCCCGCGCCCCGGCATCCGAAGCTGTTGGTGGCTTCTCGAGGTCTTCGTGGCCTGTCGCTCGGCTCCCGCCCGCCCACCGCGTGCGCCGAAATCCGACCAAATCCGAGTAAATCCGACCAGATCAAGGTGGATCAAGGTACCACCCGGGAGCCGCCACCGGCCGGAAGGGGCGGGCAACCCTCCCCCTGTCCCGCCACCTCTCCCCTTTTTATGGCCTACCGGCTTTTTTCGTAGCCCATCGCTCGCCCCCCCTCCCCCCCAGCCTCCCGCCCGCCGCGTCCGCCGAAATCCGACCAAATCCAAGTAAATCCAACCACCTCGCACCACCTCCGCCTCCCTCGCACCCTATCCGCCCTCCGCTCCCTGACTTCCGGCCATGACCTTTCCTCCCCTTGACGCCTCCGTCTTGTTCGGGAGCATCTTCCTTTCCGACCATGCTGATTCTCCGCGGCTCGCCTGCCCTCTCCTCGTTTCGCCTGCAAAAGCTCCTCAGCGACCTCGTCGCCGCCGGCCTGCCCGCGCGCGCCGTGAGCGCTGAGTTCGTGCACGTCGCCGAACTCACCTCCGAACTCACCGCCGCCCAGCGCACCGTCCTCGAAAAACTCCTCACCTACGGCCCCAGCCGCGCCGCCGCCCCCGTCACCGGCCTCGTCCAGATCGTCGCCCCCCGCCCCGGCACGATTTCCCCGTGGTCCTCCAAGGCCACCGACATCGCCCACATCTGCGGCCTCGCCGCCGTCCAGCGCATCGAGCGCGTCATCGCCTACACCATCGCCCTCGATCCCGGCTCCGCGCTGCCCGCCGCCCACTCTGCGCTACTTGCCGCCAAGCTCCACGACCGCATGACCCAGGTCGTCTTCCCCGACCTCGCCGGCTGCGACGTTCTCTTCCGCCACGAGCAGCCGCGCCCAATGGCGAGCGTCCCCGTGCTCGCGCAGGGCCGAGAAGCCCTCGTCTCCGCGAACCAGTCCCTCGGCCTCGCCCTCGCCGAGGACGAAATCGACTACCTCGTCAAGGCCTTCACGACCCTCGGCCGCGACCCCAATGACATCGAGCTGATGATGTTTGCGCAGGCCAACTCCGAGCACTGCCGCCACAAGATCTTCAACGCCACCTGGGAAATCGACGGCACCGCGCGCGACCGCTCGCTGTTCCAGATGATCAAGAACACCTACACCCTGCACAGCGAGGGCATCCTCTCCGCCTACAAGGACAACGCCGCCGTGCTCGCCGGCACCCGCGGCGGCCGCTTCTTTGTCGATCCGCGCACGCAGGAGTACGCCGCCCACGACGAGGCCATTCACATTCTCTGCAAGGTCGAGACCCACAACCACCCCACCGCCATCTCACCGTTCC